>CAMTVF010000043.1:0-3630 GCA_947085115.1 uncultured Opitutaceae bacterium
ATCCAAGACCTTGCGGCCCCGGCGTGCAATCCCGCCAAAGACGGCTTCCTCCGACGAGCCGTGAGGCCCATTCTCGGAAGCCGTCTTTGGCTTTCCCCTCATCCAGTTTTAACATCGGATTGAACATACAAGGCACAGAGAGCACAGAGGTAATTCCGGCAGAAGGATTGAAAAACTGCTTCATCTGGCAGGTGAAATTTCATTGGCTCGATTTGCTCCGTCAAGTTTCCATATCTGTGTCCTTTGTGTCTCTGTGGTTCAAGTCCAACTGAGGGATTTGGGTTCAGAGCAAAGCCAGGAATTGATCCGGAGTCATGCCGGCATCGCGAGCGATGGAGCCCATTGTGATGGCGTTGATCGGATTGTGGCGGGGAATGATGAGGCGGGTCTTGCCGTTGCTCATCACCAGATGGCCGTTTTGGCGAACGATGCGGTAGCCAAGTTTTTCAAACACACGGACCGCATCCCGCTGCCCGATGTCGGGAATGCGCGGCGTGTCAAACGATGACTTCCGCCTGCTCGAAGCGCTTCAGACCGGTTTCCTCGGTCTCGACCTCCAGCCAGAGACGGATGGCTCCCTTGATGTTGATCAGGGCTTCCTCGCGGGTGGCGCCTTGGGAGTGGCAACCCGGAAGATCGGGACAACTCACCGCCCAGCCCTCGTCGGATTGGAAGAGTGTCACACGGTAGTTCATGGCCGGAATAGTCGTCAGAATAGGAACGAGGTCAAGTTTGGCGCAGCGTCGGTCGCGGGTTTGCGAACGGTCAAGACCAAACCAACTCGGGGCACTGCCAGAGGGATCATCAGGGTTTGGCCCCCGAGAAAGCTTTCTTCTCCGGAAGCGCGCGAGAGGCAATCTCGGTTTTGAAACGCGCGATGAGGTCGGTGATGGGGTGGACGCCTTCGTCGCCCTTGGCGCGGGAACGAAGAGAGGCGCTGAGGGCCTCGGCCTCCTTCTGGCCGAGCACGAGGACGTAGGGGATTTTTTCCAACTCCGCGCGGCGAATCTTGGCGCCGAGTTTGTCCGAGTGGCTGTCGAGCGTGACGCGCAGGTCGGCGGTGAGGAACTGGTCGAACGTGGCCTTGGCGTAGTCCATGACCTTGTCGGAAATTGGCAGCAGGCGGATCTGTTCCGGCGCGAGCCAGAGCGGGAAGTCGCCGGCGAAGTGCTCGATGAGCACGCCGCAGAAACGCTCCATCGAGCCGAAGGGCGCGCGGTGGATCATCACCGGGCGGTGCGACTGGTTGTCGGCGCCGATGTAGGTGAGGTCGAAGCGGACGGGCAGGTTGTAGTCCACCTGCACGGTGCCGAGCTGCCATTCGCGGCCGATGACGTCGCGGATGACGAAGTCGATCTTCGGGCCGTAGAAGGCCGCCTCGCCGGGCTCCTCGGTGAAGGGCACATCGAGTGTCTTGGCGGCCTCGCGGCACGCGTTCTCGGCCTTTTCCCAATTGGCGGGATCGCCGGTGTATTTGTTGGAGTCGGGATCGCGGAGACCGACGCGCACGCGATACTCGGACATGCCGAGCGTGGTGAGCACGGTCTTGACCAGCGAGAGACAGCCGAGGATTTCCCGCTGCACCTGTTCCTCGGTGCAGAAGAGGTGGGCGTCGTCCTGCGTGAAGCCGCGGACGCGGGTCATGCCGTTGAGCTCGCCGGACTGTTCCCAGCGATAGACGGTGCCGAACTCGGCGAGGCGCACGGGGAGATCGCGGTAGCTGTGCGGCTGCGAGGCGTAGATCTTGACGTGGTGCGGGCAGTTCATCGGCTTCAGGAGGAAGCCGTCGATGAGTTGGTCTTCCGGAAGGATGCGGTCCTTGGTGATGGTTTCCGCGCCGGTGCGGGCGTTGAGGTCGTCGGCGAACTTCTGCGAGACGGCCTCGAGGCGGTTCGACATCTCGGCGCAGGAGCAGCCGGCGGCGGTGAGTTGTTCGAGGAAGTCGCGTTCGACGATCGCCGGGAATTGCGAGTCCTTGTAATAGGGGAAGTGGCCGGAGGTCTTGTAGAGCGAGAGACGGCCGATGTGCGGCGTGAAGACTTGCGAGTAGCCCTGCTTGCGCAGCTCGCCGCTGATGAAGGTCTGCAGCTCCTGGCGGAGGATCGAACCGTTGGGCGTCCAGAGAATCAGGCCCTGGCCGACGTCCTCGTCGATGTGAAAAAGTTTCAGGTCGCGGCCGAGTTTGCGGTGGTCGCGGAGCTTGGCCTGCTCGAGCTGCACGAGGTAGGCGGCGAGTTCGTCCTTCGTGGCGAAGGCTGTGCCGTAGATGCGCTGGAGCTGCTTGTTGCACTCATCGCCGCGGTGGTAGGCACCGGCGATAGAGAGAAGTTTGAACGCCTTTAGTTTGGACGTGTAGCGCACGTGGCTGCCGGCGCACAAGTCCATGAACTCGCCGTTTTGGTAGAACGAGATGGCTTCGCCTTCGGGAATATCGGCGAGGCGGCCGAGTTTGTAGCGCTCCTGGCCGCGTTCGCGGATGATCCGCTCGGCCTCGGCGCGCGGGACTTCCTTGCGGATGAACGGCTGGTTCTCGTCGGCGATTTTCTTCATCTCCTCCTCGAGTTTCACGAGATCGTCGGTCGTGAATTTGTGGTCGAGGTCGATGTCGTAGTAGAAGCCGGCATCCGTGGGCGGACCGATATCGAGCTTGGCCTCGGGGAAGAGGCGGAGGACGGCGGAGGCCAGCACGTGCGAGGCAGAGTGGCGGAGTTCTTCGAGCGGTGTCATCGACATGGATTTGGTGTGTTGGTGGCCTGCCTACGATTGCAGGACCGGAAAGGAGGAAGTTGGGACACAGAGACGGAAGAAGGGAACACGGAGGTCACGGAGGAGTTGGTTCAAACTCCGTGGGCTCTGTGATATCTCTGTGCGCTCTGTGACCAAGGTTGGGTGGAGGATTATTTTTTGAGTGGTTCGAGCGAGTAGCCGTCTTTGCGGTCGAGCATGGACCAGCCGGCGGCGGTGAGTTCCTTGCGCAGTGCGTCAGCGGCGGCGAAGTCCTTGGCTTGTTTCGCGGCCCAGCGTTTTTCGGCGAGGGCGGTGATAGGGGCGGGGACTGTAGTCTTTGGCGATTCGGTCTTCCCGGGAACGGCCCCCAGAATCACTTCGGTAATTCGTTCAAATTCTATCAATTCCTCGACACTTAGTTTGCGACCTTTGGCTTTTTCTAAGGTTGAGAAGAGTTGGCCGAATGCTGCCGGAATGTTGAGGTCGTCGTGCAGTGCGGCGATTACATCGCCGAAATGGGCCCATCCCGAATAGACGGACTTTTGTTCGAGATAATCACGCTCACCGACAGAAGAGCTAAAAAGCGAAAGAGCTCCGTGCAGTGACCACTGTGCTAGTTTGTTTGTGGCGCTTTCCGCTGCGTGCAGCGAGTCGAGGGTGAAGTTGAGTTGCTTGCGCGGGTGGCCCATGAGCAGGGCATAGCGCACGGCGGCGGCAGAGTAGCCTTTGTCCACCAGGTCGCGCAGCGTGTAGTAGTTGCCCTTGCTCTTGCTCATGGTGGTGCCGTCAACGAGCAGGTGCTCGCTGTGATACCAATGGCGGGCGAAGGTGGTGCCGTTGCAGCACTGGCTTTGCGCGATTTCGTTTTCGTGGTGGGGAAAGAGCAGGTCCACACCGCCGGAA
>CAMTVF010000044.1:0-32356 GCA_947085115.1 uncultured Opitutaceae bacterium
CGCCGCCTGCACGGTCCAGACCAGGCCGGCCAGCGCCGCCGTGACGCCCGCGTGCGCCAAGGCGAGGTGCGCGATGTTCAGGTTCATGCCCCGAGCGAACATCGTCCCGCCGCGCGGTCAAGCAGCGGTTGGAACCTGCGCTCAAAATTACCACCCGCCGCGCTTGCTCCCCGCGAGGGGTTGGGAAGAGTTCTCCGTTTCCGTTCCATGGAGCTCGCCACAATCCTCTTTCCCTTCGCCGACTACTGGTGGTTCTACGGTTTCTTCACCCTGTTCGTCCTCGGCATGCTCGCGCTGGATCTTGGCGTATTCCACCGCGAGGCCCACGAGGTCGGGTTCAGGGGGGCGCTTGGCTGGAGCATTGTCTGGGTCAGTCTCGCCCTTCTTTTCGGCTACGGATTCTACCAGTATGCGTTGTGGCAATTTCCTAACGACCCGCGACTCGTCGGTCTCGACCACCCCCTGCTCGCGCGCCAAATCGGACTCGAATACCTGACCGGCTACGTCGTCGAGAAATCGCTCTCGGTGGACAATATCTTCGTGTTCGTCGTGATATTCAATTTCTTCGCCATCCCGGCGAAATACCAGCACCGCGTCCTGTTCTACGGCATCCTTGGCGCGTTGGTTTTCCGCATCATCTTCATCAGCCTCGGTGCGGTGTTGATGCAGTTTCACTGGGTCATCTGGGTTTTCGGTGTGTTCCTGATCCTGACCGGCATCAAGCTGCTCTTTGTCCCGGAAAAGGCGATCGACCCTGAGAAGAACCCCGTCCTCCGCCTCATCCGCAGACTGCTGCCCGTCACACCCACGCTCGAGGGGCAGAGGTTTTTCCTGCGCCGCAATGGCGTCCTGCACGCAACGCCCCTTTTCATCTGCCTGGTGTTCTTGGAGCTGACCGACATCCTGTTCGCCGTGGACAGCGTGCCGGCCATTTTTGCGCTGACCAAGGAGCCGTTGATTGTGTTCACCTCAAACGTCTTCGCCATCCTCGGCCTGCGCGCCATGTTCTTCATGCTGGCGGGCGTCATGCACAAGTTCCGCTTCCTGAAGTATGGTCTCGGCCTCGTGCTGGTCTTCGTTGGCCTGAAGATGGTGTGGCTCAACGATGCCTTCGGCGGAAAATTTCCCGTCACTTGGTCGTTGGCCATCATCAGCGGTATCATCGGCGCCTCCGTGGCGGTTTCTCTGTTGCGCCCCGCCCGTCACGCTTTTGGCTGAGTCCGCGTTTCGGAAAACCCTCCCCGTCGCGCGTCGGAACGGGGCCTGTCCCGCAGTTCGCATCAGGCGGCGTCCGACATGAAAATTGGCATGCGCCCGACATACATTCGCGGCGGCTTCCGCTAGGGTTGCGTGTGGTCACCCTCCTCGACAAACACTCGACCCCCATCGCTGATTCCGGCCTGCGGGCATTCTCGGTCAATGGCGGCTACCGCCAATCATTGTCCGGAAGGGCGGGCCGCACGCAGGAGGAGGTTCCTGCGCTGGTGCAGCTCACGGCGGTCATCCTGGCCAAGAACAGCAGCCGGTGCCTGATCCGTCTTCTCGAGTCCCTGGCGTGGTGCGATGATGTCGTTGTTCTCGACACCGGCTCAACTGACGACACGCGGGAACTCGCCGCCTGCATGCCGGGTGTGCGCGTGCACCGTCTCGTCGGCGATTTCCCGGGATTTGGACGTGCCCGCCAAATCGCCATCGAGCTGGCCCACCACGACTGGATCCTGTCCATCGACAGTGACGAGGTGGTCAGTCGCGCCCTTGCCGAGGAGATCACGGCCCTGATCCTCGATCCGCACACCGTCTATTCCCTGCCGTTTGAAAACTATTTCAACGGCCGCCACATCACGACGTGCGGTTGGTCTCCCGACCGCCACGAACGGCTCTTCAACCGCCGAATGACCGGCTTTTGCTCCAGCCAGGTCCACGAACGCGTGCAAACCCGCGGCCTGACCGTGCGCCACCTGCGCCACACCGTCCTGCATTTTTCCTACGACTCACTGGATGATTTCCTGCGCAAGATGCGCACCTACGCCGCGCTCTTCGCCGAACAAAACGCCGGCCGGAAAAAATCCGGTCCGGGCAAGGCCGTCGCCCGGGGCGTCTGGACCTTTTTCAAAACCTACGTGATGGAAAGCGGCTGGCGCCAGGGCAAGGAGGGTCTCGTCATCAGCGCCTACAAGGCCCAGACGACGTTCTGGAAATACCTGTTGCTGCACGAAGCCAATCGCCGTCTCTGCGCATGAACCTGCTGGTGTTGATGTATCACCGCGCCCGCGCCGGCGCGGATGGCAACGCGCCGGGACGGCTCGACGCCCATTTCGCCTATGTCGCCCGCCGCCACCACTGTGTCCTGCCGGGGGAGCCGCTGGTCCGTGGCCGACTCAATGTCTGTCTCACGTTCGACGACGCCTTCTGTGATTTTTATCACGTCGTTTTTCCCCTCCTGCGCAAACACTCCCTGCGCGCGCTGCTGGCCGTGTCCCCGGGGTTCGTCGTTGACAAACCCGCCCTCTCCTTGGCCCAGCGCCTCTCCCTGGACACCCGCACCGCCCACCAGCGGCCTGTGCTCGGCGGAATTTGCACATGGGGGGAATTGCGCGAGCTCACGGCCAGCGGCAACGTCTCAATTGCCGCCCACGGCCTCAGCCATGTCCGGCTCGACGACGCCACCGTCGATCTGGAGGAGGAAATCCTCGCGCCGCGCACGCTCCTGCAAGCGCGCCTCCATGCGCCGGTTGACAGCTTTGTCTTCCCCTACGGCCGGTTCTCGGGCCCGGCCCTCGCCCTCGTGCGCCAACACTACCGCCATGCCTTTCGCATCGGCGGTGCCACCAATTACAGCTGGCGGCCCCCCGTGCTTTACCGTGTCGCGGCGGACAATCTGCCCACGCCTATCGCTCCGTTCACCACCGGTCGGCTCGCCCTCGGCCACGCGCGGCACTGGTGGAACCGCCTCCGGCTCCGCTGATCGGGAACCTTTAACGCCGCAGCCACTGCAGCAGTGCTTCCGCCAACTGCGCCGCCGCCTCGCCGAGGAAAACGAAATACAGCACGCCCGCCGCAAACACCACATAGCCCAGCAACACCGCAACACCGTCGCGTTCCAACAGCCCGCCAGCCAGCAGCAGGATCGCCCAGGCCGGGAATGAATTGGTAAACGGAATCGGCAGCGGCAGCAGCAGGACGAGTGCCGCAACCAAGAGCAGGATCGCGTGCAATTGCCGCAGCAACGCCGTGTTTGTCAGCGGAAACAGGCGCGGCCGGAGAAATTTTTCGATCAACCGAATGATCCACTTCGCCACCTTGAGCAAGCGGGTGAAAAATCCCGGCGGCAACTCCGTGCGCTGCAGCCGGGCCGGCAGCCATGCCCGCTGGCCCAAGGCCAGCCGCAACGCGATGGCGGCAATCGCCAGACCAAACACCGTCGACAGCCCGGGCACCGGAATCGGAGTAAGAAACGGCAGCGTCAGAACCACGACGACCAGCAGGTAGGCCCGTCCGCGCATGACGTAAATCACCTCGCGCAGGGTCACCGCGCGCGTGGCGGCTCGCGCCTGCAAGTCGGCCAGTTCCTCGGATAGTTTTTGGGGAATGCCCGGTTGCCGGACAATTCTTGCTTCGCTATCCGCCGACCGCGACTCCGCTCCGCCTGGCCCGAGGCCGCTAGGTTCCTCGTTTGTTGCCATATAACTCCACATGCAAGCGATGGGCGTAACGATAGCCGCGCGCCTTGCACTGCTCGCTGAGCCACGCACTGCGTGAGCGCAGCGCTTCGATGTTCGTGCCCTCCGGCATGAGCAAAATCTTGCTTGGTGGCACCGAGCAGTTCGTCTCGCGGATCATCGCCTCGATCTCGTCGAGATCGCTCTCGGCCCCCACGACAAATTTCAACTGGTAGTCCCCCGACCCGATCCAGTCGGCCACCACTTCGGGTTGCCACCGAAGTTCCTCGTGTTTCTTCCGCCAGATGTCGTCGAGCCGTAGGTCCGGCGCGGAGTGCGCCAGTTTCGGACTGAGAGACGCCAGATCAAATGCGATGCCTCGCGGTGACACCGTTGCGGCCGTCTCGATCGTGATGTGGTAGGCCCGCTCCTGCAGTTGATACGCCAGCTCGTGAATGCCCGGCGCGATCATGGGTTCGCCGCCGGTCAACACGACGTGCTTCGCCGGATATTTGAGCACCTCGGCCACGATCTCGTCCGGCGTCATTTGCCCGCCCTCGGGATTCCACGAGGCATACGGCGTATCGCACCAATTGCACCGCAGGTTGCAGCCACTGGTGCGGACGAAGATGGACGGCACGCCGGTCAATTCGCCCTCGCCCTGCAAGGAATGAAATATTTCTGAGATCAGCATCGGGGTGGTTCGAAGCCACTAATCCATACTAAAGACCACGAATCACTGAAAATCCACGGGGTATTTTCGGGGTGGTCAAACTGCGGCCCCGGGAGGGGCGGGCAGCGGGTCCTGTGATTCATAGACAGTCGGGTCGGGCACTCCCGCAGACAAGAATGCTTCGCGCCGCTCCACGCAGGTGCCGCACTTGCCGCAGTGCATCACCTCACCCCGGTAGCACGACCAGGTCTTGGCGAAGTCCACTCCGAGCCGCGCGCCCTCGGTCGCGATTCCGCCCTTGGTCAGCGTGATGAACGGCCGCAGCAGTTGAATCCCTGCGTAGGTTCCGAGTTTGAGCGCCTCGCCCATCGCCCGCATGAAATCCTCGCGACAATCCGGATAGATCGCGTGGTCCCCCCCGTGGGCGGCGATCACCAGCCCTCCGGCTCCCACGCTCTCGGCGAAGCCGCCCGCCACGGACAACATGATGCCATTTCGAAAGGGCACCACGGTCTGTTTCATGTTTTCCGCCCCGTAGTGTCCCTCCGGAATCTCCTCGCCGCCCTTCAAGAGCGCCGATTCGAAATTCTCCCCAATGAATGCCAGCGACACGACACGATGGGGCAGTTCGAGCAACTTCGCGTGCCTGACCGCAAACGGTATCTCGCGGTGGTTGTGCTTGGCTCCGTAATCGAAGCTCAGGACGGCGCGCACGTCGTGCTGTTGCTGCGCCCAATAAAGCGCCACGACCGAGTCCATCCCGCCGGAACACAAGACCACGACCTTCATGCCGGGAGCTTGCTCACAAATTTGGTCAAATGACACCGCAATAAACCGGCCTCCTCCGCAGTTGCACCCGGTTGCTGCTCCCGCGCAACCGCGCGCTGGCCTCCGTCTGTCTTCTTGCTACGGTTGGGCCGTGCCCCTTCCGCTCATCATCGCCCACCGCGGCGCTTCCGCCGAGAAGCCCGAGAACACCCTGGATGCGTTTCGCCGCGCGCTGGCATTTCGCGTCGATGGCATTGAACTCGACGTGCACCTTTCCCGTGACGGGGTGCCGGTGGTGTTTCACGACGCCTCCCTCCACCGGCTTACCGGTGCGCGTGGTCGCGTGACCGCAAAGTCTTGGCGCGAACTCTCCCTTCTCTGCGTGCACGGCATCGAACCCATCCCCCGGCTCGTCGACGTCCTCCGGCTCACCCGCGGCCGGGCAATTGTGCAAATCGATCTGAAGGCCGGCACTCCAGTCGCGCCCGTTTTGCGGGCCGTGAAGGCCGCGCGGGCAATGGAGTGGGTGATTCTCGCATCCCTTGGTGCCGCGACTGTGAAAGAGGCGGCCCGGCTCGCGCCCACGGTTCCGCGCATGCTTATTTCAGAAGGCAAGCGGACCCCGGCTGCGTTGGCCCGCCAGCTCGCGGCTTGCTCGGCCAGCGGGTTGAGCGTCAACCACCGGGCGGTGCGCTCGGCGGCGTTTGTGCATTACTTCCATGCCCGTTCTTTTTCGGTCTGGTGCTGGACGGTGAATGATCCCGCCGTGGCCACCCGGCTCGTTCGGCGCGGGGTGGATGGAATCTTGGGCGATAATCCGGCCTTGCTGCACGGGGCGGTTTGGTTTTTTTCTTAAGGCTTCCTTCGGTCCGTAGGCGGACCCGTTTCATGATTCTCTTCCACGATCCCTCTTGCACGGAATACGGCTCCCAGATGCGGCCGGAACAACCCGCGCGCGTGCAACACAGCGTCTCGCACCTGCGGACCGTTCATCCCGACTGGCTGTGGCGCCTGCCGACAGAGCCCAACGAGGCCGTGCTGCTCTCCGCGCATGCGCCCGCCCTGCTCAAGCGCATTCAACAGGCCCCGGACATCGACGCCGACACGCCGCATTTCCCCAACATCTATCAACACGCCCGCTGCGCCGTCGGTGCCGCACTTGACGCCGCCCACGCCGCTCTCGAGGGCCAACGGGCCTTTGCCCTGATGCGTCCGCCCGGTCACCACTGCACGCGCAACCAGGCGATGGGGTTTTGTTATCTCAACCAGATCGCCATCGCCGCGCTCAACGCCCAGGGCGGCGGCAGTGTGCGCGTCGCGGTGTGGGATTTCGACGCCCACCACGGGAACGGCACCGAGGATATTCTCGAAGGGCGGCCCGGTCTGTTTTTCGCCTCGGTGCACCAATATCCCGGCTACCCCGGCACCGGCACCCGCTCCACGGTCAATTGCCGGAACTTCCCCGTCCCCCCGCACGCGCCGCGCGAGCATCACCTGGGCGAACTCGCCCGGTCCTGGGAAACCGTGCTCAACTTCAAACCCGATCTCGTCCTCGCCTCGGCCGGCTTCGACGCCTACGTTAATGATCCCCTCACGGAAATGACGCTTGAGGGTGAGGATTTTGCCGAGCTTGGCCGCTGGATCGGCCAATCCGGCCTCCCCGCCGCCGGCGTGCTCGAAGGCGGCTACAGCTCCGAGCTCCCGCAACTGCTCAACTCCTTTCTGTCCGCCTGGGACCAATAACCCCCTTCCGCTTGAATTCCATCCCTCACCACGAGCTCATCACGACTCCCAAACCGCTAGCACAACTCTATGCGGCGTTCGATCGCGTCGACGAACTCGCCATCGACACCGAAGCGGACAATCTCTTTCGCTATCGCACCGCGATCTGCCTGCTGCAGATCAGGGTCGAATCTGAGATATACCTCGTCGACCTGCTGGCCGGCCTGCCCCTCGACAAACTCTGGCGGCGCCTGGCCACGAAGCACCTCGTCATGCACGGCAGTGACTATGATCTGCGCCTGTTGCGGGGACTCTGTGATTTTCGCCCGCGCAGCCTGTTCGACACCATGTTCGCCGCCCAGCTGTTGAACATCCCGCGCTTCGGCCTCGCGGCGCTCCTCGAACAACACTTCGGCGTCAAACTGGACAAGGATCACCAAAAGGCCAACTGGTCGCGGCGCCCGATCGATCCGGCCATGTTGGACTACGCAGCGATGGACGTGCACTACCTGCCCGAACTGCGCGACCTGCTCACCGCCGAACTCACACGCCTCGGCCGGCTCGAGTGGCTGCGGCAAAAATGCCAGTGGCAAATCGACGTGGCCCAGGAGGGCTTTGCCGGACCCGATGAAAATTCGTGGCGTGTCAGCGGTGCCGAGAAGCTCGGTCCGCTCGGCCTCGCCGTGCTCAACCAAATCTGGCACTGGCGCGAACATTGCGCCGAAAAACTCAACACCCCTCCGTTCAAGGTTACCGGCAACGAAATGCTCATGCGCATCGCGCGCGCAGCCGATGACGGGCTTCCCCTGCACGAAGTTCTCCACGTGCATCTCGGCCGGCGCCACGACCGCCTCTTCTCCAGCTTGACGGATGCCGTTCGTCGCGGATTTGCCCTCGATCCCGAAACACTTCCGCGACGCGACCGCCGCCGCGAATTCAGTCAAATGACACCCGATGAGCTTTCCCGCCAGGATCGCGCCAAGGCCCACCGCGACCACCTCGCCCGGGAGTTGAATCTCGATCCCACGGTGATCGCCACCCGCTCCCAACTCGTCTTGATCGCCCGTGATCCCACGAGTGCCGACGCGGTGTTGCTTCCCTGGCAGGCGCAATTGCTCAAGGCCGACCCCCGGTGGCAGAGTTAAGACGGACTTCACCCCGATGGCCGAATCCGCCAATATTGCCCGCCACCTGCCGTTGATGGCGACACACCAGCCGGATCGCGCCGCCATCAAGGTGCCGCGGGGACGAACGGGGGCAGGCAAAATTGATTATCTTTCCCTAACGTTTCGCGAGCTCGATGCGGAGGTCGACGCGTGGGTTGCGCGCCTGGAATCAAGCGGGGTGCGGCGGGACGACCGTGTGCTTGTCATGGTGCGCCAAGGCCTGCCCCTGATCGCCGCCGCGTTTGCGCTTTTCAAACTCGGGGCGGTGCCCGTGATCATCGATCCCGGAATGGGCCGGAAGAACTTTCTGTCCTGCGTGGCCCGATCGAAGCCGCGCGTGTTGCTGGGCATTCCGCGCGCCCAACTGCTCGGCTATTTCTTTCGCCGCTCGTTTGCCACGATTGAGGTCCGCGTCTGGGCGAGCGGCTCACCCACGGCCCGCTGCGCCGGGACCGGCCGCTCGCAACTCGCCGATCGCGCGCCGTCGGATCTTGCGGCGATCCTGTTCACCAGTGGCTCCACCGGTGCACCCAAGGGGGTGTGCTACGAACACGGCATGTTCGAGGCGCAGGTGCGATTGATCCGCGAGACCTATGCGATTCAGCCCGGCGAAGTTGATCTGCCGATGTTGCCGATTTTTGCGCTCTTCAATCCGGCGCTCGGAATGACAACCATTGTTCCGGAAATTGATCCCTCGCGCCCCGCCGCAGCCGATCCGGCCAGGATGGTGCAGGCCATCCTGCAGGAAGGGGTCACCAACTCTTTTGGTTCACCCACGCTCTGGCGGAAAATAGCCCTCCACTGTCAGGCGGAGAAGGCCTTGCTCCCGACCGTTCAACGCGTGCTCATGGCCGGTGCGCCGGTGCCTCCGGCGCTCTTTAGCGACGTGCAGGCCCTTTTGCCCAATGGGACGGCCCACAGTCCCTATGGCGCAACCGAAGCGCTGCCGCTGTGCAGCATCTCTGCCTCGCAAATCAATGCTGCGGCCACGTTGACCGGACGCGGCACGTGCGTCGGCAGGCCCGTGACCGGGATTGAAATAAAAATCATCGCGCTCAGCGACCGGCCGCTGGATTCACTCGCGGGCGCCCAGGAATTGCCCGCAGGCAAGATCGGCGAGATTATTGTGCGCGGCCCCGTGGTGACGAAGGCCTATGATTTTCTACCTGATGATACGGCGCGCGCCAAGATCCCCGATACGCCACCCTGGCATCGGATGGGCGACGTCGGCTATTTCGACGAAAGCGGCCTGCTGTGGTTCTGTGGTCGCAAGGCCGAGCGGGTCGAGACTCGTGAAGGCACGCTCTATCCCGACCAAGTGGAGCCGATCTTTAACGCTCACGCCGGCATCCGTCGCAGCGCCCTCATTGGCCTCGGTCAGCGGGGCGCCCAGCGCGCAGCGATAGTCGTCGAGCCCATTTCAAACGAGATCGTGGCCACTCCGTCCCTGCGCCGGAAGCTCGTGCGCGAGTTGCGCGCGCTGGGTGCCGCACACCCGCACACGGATCGCATCCGCCTGACTTTTCTTCATTCGCGGTTTCCCGTCGACGTGCGTCACAACGCCAAGATCCACCGGCTCAAACTTGCCTCGTGGGCGGCCCACCATTCCGGCTACGAGATGGATAAGCGCGATGTGTCAGCCTCCTCCCTCAAGCGATGAACCGTCCTGTTTTCATCACCGGTGCGAGCGGATTCATTGGTGGCAAGATCGCCGGGCGTTTGCTCGCCTTGGGTCGATCGGTGCGCGTGCTTGCGCGCAGGCCGCTGCCGGAACTGGAGAAACTCGGCGCTGAAATTGTGTTGGGCGACCTGCATGACGAGCGCGCGTTGCGCCGGGGCTGCGCGGGGGTCGGCGCGGTTTTTCACGTTGCCGGTCGGGTGGGGGTGTGGGGTCCGCCGGCTGATTTTTTCCATGTCAACGTCGAGGGCACGCGACAGGTGCTGGCCGCGTCGCGGGCCTCCGGCGTGCCACGCTTCGTCTATACGAGTTCGCCCAGTGTCGTCTTCAACGGCGGCGACCTCGCCGGGGTCGACGAATCCGCCCCGCTGTGCACCAAGGCTCCCTGCGCCTATCCCACGAGCAAGGCCGCGGCGGAACGACTCGTGCAAGAGGCCAACTCGCCGGAGTTAATCACCGTCTCTTTGCGCCCGCACTTGGTGTGGGGCCCGGGCGACAAGAACGTCGTTCCGCGGGTGCTGGCACTGGCAAAAAGGGGGCGGCTCAAGATCATCGGTTCCGGCCGCAACAAGGTCGATGTCACGCATATCACCAACGTCGTCGACGCCCACCTGCTCGCCGAGCGGGCCGATGCCGCGATCATCGGCGGCAAAGCCTACTTCATCACCAATGGCGAACCGGTGCCCCTCTGGGATTGGATCAACCAGTTGTTGTGCGGCGTGGGCGTCCCTGGGATCACCAAGCACGCACCGCTTCCGATCGTCTACGCCGGTGGCGGGCTGATGGAAGGCCTGTGGCGCGCGCTGCAGCTCAAGGGCGAGCCGCCGATGACCCGCTTCGTGGCGAAGGAAATGGCCACGGACCACTGGTTCGACATCTCCGCAGCGCGACGCGATCTGGGCTATGCTCCGCGCATCAGCATGGCGGACGGCACCGCCGAACTCATCGCCCACTACCGCGCTACGCCTTCGGCTTAGCCGTAACGATGCAGCAGGAAACCACGAATGGACACCAATGAACACCCATTCGGAAGAGGCCGGGGAAAGGCGGGGAAAGAAAATCATTCACTTCTTGGTGGGCATCAAAACCGGCTGCCTGCAGCCCTGTTTTTCATTCGTGTCCCTTCGTGTTCATTCGCGGTTCAATTGAATGGATCCGGCTTAGGCTCGGCGAGCACGGCGGCCACCGTCTGATAGAGCTCCTCGATTGCGAAGGGCTTGGCCAGCACCGCGCGGGCCCCGAATTTTTCCGCCATTTGAAGATAAAGTCTCGAGTCATTCACCATGCCGCCAGACATCGCAATAATCCGCGCGGCGGGAAAGTCCCGGCGCAAGTCGCGGATGGTATCGAGCCCTTCCTTTTCCGGCATGACGATGTCGGTAATCACCAAATCGGCCTGCTCGGCCCGAAACATCTTCAGGCCCTGAATCCCATTCGTTGCCTGGCGAACAACATGGCCCTCCCGCTCCAGCGCGCTCGCCAGCATATCGCGGAAAAGGTCGTCGTCGTCGATGATGAGAATTTTTGCCATCTTGCTTTGATTACCAGCCGGTCTTTCCAATGACAACAAACACCCCGGCAGAAGCGCAAGGGCTTAAAACCGATTACCCCGCCGGGCCCACGCTTCACACCGCCTCGGTTTGGTCGGTTAGGGCCGGTTAACCTCGCGGTGGCGCACGCTGTTTTGTTGCGGGCGGTGATCGTTCAACGAATCGGATTCTGTTTCACTGCTCTCGGCGAGGGCGGGCGGTTGCCGGGGCACGCGGGCGCGGCTGCGATATTCGTTGCTGCGCAACAGATCTTTACGGAGATCGGCTTCGGTCCAGTTATGCCAAATGATTTGGGAACGGTAGTGGTCGAGTCCGCTCCGATCGGGTGCCCGACCCAGGACGTCCCGATAGACGCGCGTGATGGTCCGCTCCACGACCGATCCGCGATATTCGTCACTCGCACGCAGGTGGTCGCGCAACTGCTTCTCGCTCCAACCGCGATCGATGATCTGCGCACGATAGTGGCGCAATCCCGCCTCATCAGGTTCGCGTTCCAACACGTCGCGATAGGAGCGCTGGATCAGCCGGTCGACATCGACCGCAGGCACGGGCCGGACGACCACGGTCGGTCGCCCGGGTCCGCGCCCGTTTCGCCGGGCCTCGACCCGAATCGAAGAGACCTGATTGCCGAAACCCGACCCGCCCCGGCCATCGCCGCGCCCCAGATCGTGGACATCCCGCGTCAGGAGCAACTTCTCTCCTCGAAAAGTCGGTTCCGTGTAGAGCATGACTTCGGCGCCGCCCTCGACACGAACGGACGAAATCCGGTCGTTCGCCCGTCGGCCGTTGTCGAAAGTGGCGCGCGACAAGTTCGTCAGGCTCTCGCCCGCCCGGAGCACGATTGATCCGCCTCCAAAATGCGGATGTTCATACAGGATCACGCGCGGTCCATCTCTATCACCGTTCGGGTGGTTGGCCGGCAAGGCAACCGGCACGGCAAGGCCGAGCAAGAGAAGGAATGATTGCGGTTTCATGCCTGTAGGACGCCGGTCTGCGGAACCTTATTCAAAGAACGGACGCGGTCGGGCGATTTCCACGGATCGGGCAGGGTGAATTACCATTTGAGTTTCGCCGGTCTGGCTCTAACCATTCGCCCCGACCCAAACCCGCCGCCCCCAACCGGCGACCACCATGCCACAAACCGGCGCACCTCACGCCCTGTTTGCCGCCCGCTCGATGAGTCATCACAATCGCGCGGAAATGCGGCAAGCCTTCGACAACGCCATCCGGCTCGTCGAACGCAACCGTTTGACCCTGCGCGTGCCACACGACGTCAAGCCCGTGCAAAACCGCCGCGGTATGCACTACCATTACCGACCGGAGTTTTTCCTTGGTTTGAGTGGTTGGACGGACTTCATCTTTCCGCGCGAAAACTTCCGCCTTGGCGTCGACGAGATATGCGTGATCCCGGCCGGCGTGCCGCACGAAGAGGCCATCGGCGCGACCCCCGGCAAACCCTTCCGCAACCTCGTCGCTGGTTTCTACAACAACACGCTCAGCCTGCACTTCGCGCACGAGGCCCTGCCCGGCAAGCCCGACATCGAGGTCATCGAGTTTTTTGATGCGCCCAACCTCGATGTCTTCCTTACTCTCGCCAACACCATCGCACAGACCCACAGCACGCAGGGCCCGGCGCGCACCGCCGTGCTGCAGGGCCTGCTGCTTGCGTTGCTCGGGCTCTTCCGCAACATCGTCGAAACCGGCACCGGCCAGCTCAACAGCGACATCGGCAAGGTCTTTCAGGCCAAGTGCCTCGTGCGTGAACAATTCGCCAATTCCGAACTCTGCGTCCAGCACATCGCCGAGGTCCTCGGTTGTTCCGCCGACTACCTGTCTCATCTTTTCCACACGGAAACCAAGGAGCGCCTGACGCACTACATCCAGCGCATCCGCATCGACGGATCGACTCTCGCGCTGGAATCGACGAAGCTGACCATTTCCGAAATTGCCTACGCCAGCGGCTTTGCTGATCCCGCCTATTTTGCCCGCGTCTTCAAGCAGCACAAGGGGATGACCCCCCAGGAATATCGCGCGCAACTCGAGGCTCATCGCAACAAGCAGGAAGATCAGCCCAAGACCGTTTACTACGACCGCCTCGATTTCACCCACGGTCTGCCCGCCAAAAAAAGCGCGCCCGCTTCGTCATTGTCGCAACCGAGTTAGACCGCCGCCCTGGTTGCCTCTCCCTCCGTCTGCGGAGAACAATTCATATCCGTGCAGAAGGCCGGTTGAGCTGTTGACGTAATAGTCAATCCTCGAGATCGTGGGGGCCGATCTTGATTTAGACTGGGGGGCCTGTGGCAATGGGACCGGCTCAGCGACAGCGGCAGAATAAATGTCAAATGATGTCGGCCAAGAACCTGTAGTCTTCCGAGTATAGGTTACCCTGGCCTTGGAGCTGATGGCAGACTGCTCCATCAAGTCGGAACTTACTTGAGCTACTGCGGATGTCATATACAAGGCGCGCACCGCCAGTCGTAAGTCTGGATACAAGAACCAAAACCTGTCTCCGTGCCTGATTTGGATATACGTCGTTTCGGCGTTTCTCTGGCCCCCTTTTTTCACGCGGAGCTCTGTCTTTTGTAAAAGCCCACCGCTTTCGTTTGCTGAAATCCATGATGTCGCCACGCCGGAACGGTTTGCCGTTCTGCCATCTACATTTGTTATCGACATTCTTGGCGTTCGGGCAGTCTTTGCTAATGCGTTCGCCAAAGAGGTTGCGCCTCTTGGTCGGCATAAGCTTGGACGCAAGAAAGCAGTGGGAGCGCGCAAAGAATCGCGCGCGCGCAACATGAATTTGAAATATTGAAGACCATGGGGTTGCTGTTCTTGCGTTTTCGATAAGATCGCGCACGGATCATATAATTAAGGTGCTTGCGTGTGAGTGGAAGAAGATTGCGCGCAGGACCATTCGACGAGAAGGCTGATAGCCTTGCGATAGAGCTTCATCAATAGAAGAAGGGGCAGTGATATTACTCCTATGGCGAAGCCAGCATAGGGTAATGCAAAGCGCCCAAGCACATAGGCCGCGATTATCGCCAGAAATGCATACGCGAATACCGCGTATTCGTGCATTGCGACCTTGTTCTCCAACAATTCGCGGTCTGACAGGGAACGTCCATGCTCCTTTCTCCGCGCTCGCGACAAGAAATCAACCAAGGCGGATCTTCCGCTGGAGCCGACTTTCATACTGGCATGTTTATTTTTGGATAAAAGCGTCGTGTCAAGCAGGGCGTTTCTGGTTCTTCCGGTTTTCGCCGGACAGGGGTCAGGCAGGACTTTTGTTCTCGTGCTGTCAGCCGACGTTCAGGGTCTTTTTTCTGCCCGCCTGTTTGTCCACCGCCTTCACGCCGTCGCGCGCGACGGTTCTCCCTCCGACGGCACCCACGTCAGGGCCGCGGCGGCCAGCAACATCGATCCGCCGCCGAGCATCACGGCCACGATCGGTCGGCCGCCGAGCAGGTGCTGCACCACGGGGCCAAGGAGCGTCGCCGCCAGTATCTGCGGTAGCACGATGAAGAAGTTGAACACGCCCATGTAGAAGCCCATTTGCCTTGGCGGGATGGCATTGGCCAGCAGGGCGTAGGGCATCGACAGGATCGTCGCCCAACCGACCCCAACCCCCGCCATCGAAAGCAGCAACAATTCCGGGTTGCTCACAAAGCCCACGGAGACAAGGCCCGCACCGGCGAAAACCAGTCCGACCCGATGCATCAACTTTGCCGACACGCCCCGCCGCGCCAGCGCCACGAGAAGGAACGCCACGCCGAACGCCACACCGTTATACACTGCAAAGCACACGCCGCCCCATTCGAGGCCGCGCTGATATTCCGGCGAGCCGGGCAATCCTCCGAAAACCGTGCGAGCGATCGCCGGCGTGAAATAGATCCACATGCAAAAAAGCCCCAGCCAGGTGAAGAACTGCACGACCGCCAGACGACGCATCAGCAACGGCATGTTGGCGATGCCGGAAAAAACATCCCGGAAGAACGAGCCCGGCGCCTTTGCCTGCTCGGCCAGATCCTCGGGCTCCGGCGGGTGCTCCGGGGTGGTGACGATCGTATAGATCACCGCGCTCAGGAACACCGCAGCCCCCACGTAGAACGAAAGTTTGACCGACCAGGGAATTCCCCCGTTGGCCGAGCCGCTTTCCACCACGCCGAAGTGTGTCAGCAGCCACGGCAATGCCGAGGAGAGCACCGCACCCAGCCCGATCAGCAGGCTCTGCATCGCGAAGCCCACCTGCCGTTGCTTCGGCGGCATCAGATCGGCGACAAAAGCGCGGAACGGTTCCATGCTGATGTTCACCGATGCGTCAAGAATCCACAGCAGCCCCGCGGCCATCCACAACGTTGGGGAGTTGGGCATGGCGATCAGCGCCAGGCTCGCGAGGATTGCGCCGGCCAGAAAATACGGGCGGCGGCGGCCCAGTCTCGTCCAGGTGCGGTCGCTGTAGTAGCCGACGATGGGTTGGACGATCAACCCGGTCATCGGTGCCGCGAGCCAGAGTATGGGGATGTCGCTTTCGGATGCACCCAGGAATTCGTAGATGGCGCTCATGTTCGCCATCTGGAGGCCCCAGCCGAACTGGATGCCAAGGAAGCCGAAGCTCATGTTCCAGATCGCGGGCAGGGAAAGGGGACGGAGTTCTTTCATGGGGCGGGGGGCTCGCTGTAGTCGCGCACGGGCCGCTCGCCCGTGCGATCAAACTGTGTGATCCAGTGGCGCAACGTCGAAATTTTTTCCGCGCGCAACTTTTCAAGCTCCGCCGCCGTGAAACGCCATTGCCAGTTGCCCTCCATCGTGCCGGGGCGGTTCAATGTCGCCTCCGCGCCCAAGTCGAGCAGGTCCTGCATCGGTATCACCGCCAGTCGCGACACGGTGGCCAGCACCGCGCGGATGATCGGCCAGGCGGAGCGGGAACCGCCGAGTTGAAAATACTCGTCCACCTTCGCCGCGTATTCGGGGGCGAGCGATTCAAGCCAGCCGCGCGTCGTGGTGTTGTCGTGCGTGCCGGTGTAGGCAACGCTGTTTGGCGGGTAGAAGTGCGGCAGATTGGCATTGTTCGCGTCGTGTCCGTAGGCGAACTGCACGACCTTCATCCCCGGCAGGCCGGCGGCCCTTCGCAGGTCAACCACTCCCGGCCCGATGTAGCCGAGATCCTCGGCGATGATGCGCGCCTGCGGGATGGCCGTGCGCACAGCGGCGAAAAACTCCGCGCCGGGGCCGTCACGCCACAGGCCTGTGCGCGCGTCGGGCGCGTCGGACGGGATTTCCCAGTAGGTGTGGAAACCGCGGAAGTGATCGAGCCGGATGATGTCGTAGAGTTCGAACGCTGCACGCAGCCGGTCGATCCACCACGCATGGCCCGTGCCCTGAAGGTGGTCCCAGTCGTAAAGCGGATTGCCCCAAAGCTGGCCCAGCGCGGAAAAGTAGTCCGGGGGCACGCCCGCCACAGCGACCGGCCGGCCTTGCGCGTCGAGCCGGAAGGCCGCGCGGTTTTGCCACGTGTCCGCGCTGTCGAGCGCAACAAAGATCGGCACATCGCCAATGATGCCCACGCCTTGCGCGGCGGCATGGCGTCGAATCCGACCCCATTGGCCGAAGAAAATATACTGGTAGAACTCGTGCCGTTCCGCCTCGATTCGCGCCCCCTCCGGCAGCGTCGTTCGCAACGACGGGCTCCATTCGCGATACTCGATCGGCCAGGTCGGCCAAGCCTGGCCGCCAAAATGCGCCTTGAGCGCCATGAAGTTGGCAAAGGGTTCCAGCCAGCCCGCGTTGGCGCGACGGAATTGCCTGTATGAACCGAGCCCGTCGCACTCGTCCACGCCCATCACGTGGAAACGGTCGCTGGCGTGGGCGAGCACCGTCCAGAATTTTTCGTAGAGCTGCCCGTAATCAACCTGCGTGGCCGACAGCTTGCGCAGCGGCGCGAGTTCGGTCTCGGTCAACAGGCCGACGGCGAGCAGTTCGCCGAGATCGATAAAGTAGGGATTGCCCGCGCGGCCGGAAAACAGCTGGTAGGGCGAATCGCCATACCCGGTCGGCCCGATGGGGCAGATCTGCCAGTAGCGCACCCCGGCCCCGGCGAGAAAATCCACGAACCCGCGCGCGCCCGCGCCGAGATTGCCGATGCCATAATCACCGGGCAACGACGACACGTGCGCGAGCACCCCTGCGGCGCGCGTCTTGAGCCAGGTGGCCGGAGGGGCTTCCATGATCAGCGGAATTCCACGTGGCGCGTCCGGCCGTTGTCCTCAAGGCGGACCCGCACAACCCCGTGTTCGTCGCGCGACCACTCGGTCGGCGCGAGAAGTTTTCCGTCCACCAGCACCTGGGCGACGGCGACCTTGCCGTGCAGCGCGATTTCAAAGTGGCGGGCGGCGGGCTGGTAACTTCCCCCGGCCGTCAGCGCGAGTTGGGCGTTGGCGTAGTTGAGCGAGGTCCGCCGGAAAGAGCCCCGCTTGTAATCGGGCGACAGGCCGTCGTCCTCATAAAGCGAGCCGGTGGCGACGCCGTTGTCGTCAGGATAGATGTCGAAGCGCAGGGGATTCCACGGCTTCTCGCCGGTGTGGTTCATCTCCACAGTGGAGGGAATGATGCTTCCGCCACGGACATAAAGCGGCATGTGGTCCAGGGGGGCATCCACGCGCAGCATGTCGCCGCCGCGCACGGCGGCGCCGGACTCGAATTCATACCACAGCCCGGCGGGCAGATAGACTTCGCGCGCACGTTGCCCGGCGAAAACCACGGGTGCCGCGAGCAGCGCATCACCCACCATGAACTCGTCGTCCATGTTCAGCGTATTGGTGTCGGTCTGGAAATTGAGCAACAGCGGGCGAAAGAGCGGCACGCCGGTGCGGTGGGCTTCCTCGAGGGTCGTGTAAAGGAACGGCATCAACCGGTAGCGGAGCTTCAGATACTTCCGGACGATGTTCTCGTAGTAGGCGCCGAAGCGCCACGGTTCCTTGTCGTATTGGTCAACGGCGGTGTGGTTGCGGAGGAACGGGGCGAAGGCCGCGAGCTGGTAGGCGCGCACGAGCAACTCGCCGTCGCCGCGTCCGATGAAGCCGGGGACGTCGGCCCCGACAAACGCCTGCCCGGAAAGTCCGAGCGAGGCAAACATCGGGATGTTGAGCGCGAGCGAGGCGAATGTGGCGTTGTTGTCGCCCGTCCACTTGACCGCGTAGCGCTGGATGCCCGCGGAGCCGGCGCGCGTGATCACGAAGGGGCGGCGGTCCGGCTGCAGGCGCTCTAGTCCCTCGTAGGTGGCCCGCGTCATGTTGAGCGCGAAGGTGTTCCGGTTCTTCGCGTAGGGGGATCGCTGGCCGAGATCGTCGAACACGACGTTTTCCTGCCTCTTGCCGGTCTGGTCGAGGAAGTCGGCCGGCTCGTTCATGTCGGTCCAGATGCCGGCAACGCCACGATCGGTGAGCGCGCGGTGGAGGTCGCCCCACCACCGGCGCGCGTCCTCGCGCGTGAAGTCAACGAACACCGACTCGCCGGGCCACACCTTGCCGATGTAGTGACTGCCGTCCTTCTGGCGCAGGAAGTAGTCCTGCCGCATACCCTCGTTGAACACGTAATAGCTGTCCTCGTGTGGCCCGAGGTCGGGGTCCTGCGCGGCGTCCTTGGCGCCGGGCGCCGGGGGCTGGAATTTCACGCCGGGATTGATGATGGTGATGAGGCGAATGCCCAGCCCGGCCAAGCCGCGCGTCAGGCGGTCAGGGTCGGGGAAGCGCGTGCGGTCCCACGTGAAGACGCGGTAGGCGTCCTTGTAGTGGATGTCGAGGTAGAGCACGTCGAGCGGCAGGTCGCGCGCCCGGTATTCGGCGGCGATTTGCTCGACCATCGTGTCGGGGTAGTAGCTGTAGCGGCATTGCTGGTGCCCGAGCGCCCAGAGCGGGGGCATCGGCATGCGGCCGGTAAGTTCGGTGTAGCGACTGACGATTTGCTTCAGGGACGGACCGGCAAAGAAATAGTAGTTCAACTCGCCGCCCACCGCGCTGAAACCCGCGTATTCCTGCCCGGTGTGTCCGAGATCAAACGTGGTGCGATAGGTGTTGTCGTAAAAGAGGCCGTAGGCGCGGCCGTCCTCGAGGCCGAGGTAGAAGGGAACGCTTTGGTAGATGGGATCAGTGCCCTCGACGTAGCCGGGCGTATCGGAGTTCCACATCGTGAACTTGCCGCGGCGCTTGTCGAGGCGGGCGGCCTTTTCGCCGAGGCCGTAGAAATGTTCGTGGAGTCCGAGTTTCTTCGCGGCGGCGACGCGGCCGGTCTGCGGGTCGCGCGCCATCGGGCGGGCATCGGCGTTGATGACGCGCCCGGTGGCGGCGTCTTGAAATTGAATGAGCAGCGGGTCGCGTTGAATCACGACTTTCACTGCCGCGGTCGCGAGGCTGACGGTGTCGGCGGTCTCGCTGAGTTGCCAGGGTGGCGTGCTCCACTCCGTGCGGGCAATGGCCCACGAGTGATCCAGCGCGGCGGTCTGGCCGGCAAAGAGGGTGCGCACGCGAATCAGATCAGCGGCGAGCACGGTTACGTGCACCCGGGAGCCGTCGGTGCAGTCCAGTTGCACGCCGTTTTCCGCTCGTTGCACCGAAGCGACGGCGGCGAGCGGTTGCAGTCCGGTCCAGTCAAGGGCGGGCGCGGCGGTGGGCGCGGCGAGGCACGCAGTAGCGAGAAGGCACACGGGAAGACGCATGGCAAAAGGGTGAGAGGGGTGAGAAAAGGCGGCCACCAGAGGAAGGCTCTGGTGGCCGCGTGAACACAAACGGGGAACGAATCCCTAACTTAGAATTTATAGGACATGCCGACCGAGTAGGAAGCGCCGTAGCGCTGGTAGTCCTTGACCAGACGCGTGTCGAGGCCCTCGCTGGCGAAGAGCGGCTCGTCGGTCACGTTGTATCCCTGGGCGATCACGGAGAGCCCCTTGAGGCGGCCTTTCTTGAAGGCATAGCTCACTTGCGCATCAATCACCGTCTCGGCCTGAAGGTTGCGGAATTGCGCGCCGCGAGGGCCGAAGGTGGCGATGTCGCCGCGATAGTCCGAGCGATAACGACTGCTCACGCGGGTCGCGAACCCGCCCTTCTCGTAGTAGAGCGTGCTGCTCAGCACTTTTTCGGACAAGCCCGGGAGCGGCACGGCCGGATTGCCCAGATCGGGCTGGATAGAGCTTTTGACATAGGCTCCACCGACGATCAGGCCGAAGCCGGAAAGGACTTGGGAGACCTTCTCGCCCGGCAAGGACAGGGTGAACTCCACGCCCCGGATGTTGCCGCCCTGGCCGTTTTGTTTCATCCACCGGTATCCTTGAAAGATTCTGGGCGTCACGCCGGGGATGCCTGTCGGAAGGCCGGTGAAGTCGGCGAGCACGCGCTCGTCATAGGTGTATGAGCGGAGATCCTTGTGGAACCCGGCCAGCGCCCAGTAACCCATCGAATCCTTGAAGTAGTGCTCGTAGGAGAGATCGACCGCGTTGGCCCGCCACGGCTCCAGCTTGGGATTGCCGCCCCAACCACTCCACGGGCTGTTGAGGGGATCGGTGGAGTCCTTGAGGCGCTCGTCGAAGCCGATGGTCGCGCCGGCGCGCATGTCGCGCATGGGTTGCCGGGCGAGCTGCCGCGCAACGCTGAGGCGGAGGATCTTCCGGTCGGCCAGCTCGAAGTTGAGGTTCAGGCTCGGCACAAAGTCGATGTAGTCGTGCGAACCGGTAATGGGCGTGATGGTGGTGCCCCTCGCCGCCAGACCGGTGGACGACTGGTCGGAGCTGATGATCTGGGTGCCGAGGCTGCCCGTCACGGGGATGGCGCCCAGCTTCTTGTCGATGCCGAACTGGAGATAGCCGAGGGTGACCTTCTCCTCCACATCCCAGTTCTCGGACACGTAGTCGGGGTTTTGATTCGGGGTGAGCCGGTAGAGGCCGCTGTTGAGCGCCGCGAGCGGGTCGTAGCTCGCCATGCCCGGAATGCCGATGAAGCTGAGGTTGGTGATGCCGACCGAGGGGGGCAGTGGGGCGCGGCGCGCTCCGCTGGCCAGACCGAGAAAAAAGCCCTCCTCGCCCCGCGGACCCATCTCGATCTCCCACTTGGCGCGTTCTGTGTAGGCCAGTCCGGCCTCAAAGCTGCTGAAGAATCCGTCCAGTTCGCGCTTCGCCAGCACCTTGAACTGGCTCAGCTCGTCCTCGGTTCTCGGTCCCTTCAGGAAGCCGACCTGGCCGCCGGGGACGACATGGCCACCCCAGCCCTGCGGGCCGGCGAGGGTGAGCAGCGAACGGTTCGTGTAGTCGAGCGTGGGTCTGAAGAGGATGCCCAGACCGGTCATGGAGAAGGCCATGGTGTCCGGCGTGCCCACCTGGTCGGAGCCAAACCCCGAGTAGGTTTCGAGCACGGTGTCCTTGCGCTTGACGCGGGAGTGACTGAGGTCGGCCTCCGTGGTCCAGCCCTCGCCGTCGCCAAACCTGAGGTTCCAGCCAGCGGCGAAAACCTCCGCGTCGCGAAGCACGATGTCGTTGCGGACGACGCCGAAGACGTTCGTGAACACGCCTCGGGTGACCAGGCCTCGCTCGGCCGTGTAGCCGGGCTGCAGTTGCGCCGAGCTCCACTGCAGCGGAATCTCGATGCCCCGCAGCCGCTGTGTCTCATTGAAATCCGAATAATAGAGGTCGATCGTGGAGTGGAGGCTCTCGCTCGGCTTGAACTCGATCACTCCCATCCATCCCTCGCGCTCCAACTGACTGGAGCGGACGAAGGGTTTCACTCCGCCAATCACGCGGGGCAGTGCCGGATTGTAGTAGGCGTCGGGGTAACCCCAGGCGTTAAACTGCTCGCCCTGGCCGGGCCTGTCCGCCTTGGCGTAGCCCAGCGCGATGCCCACCTTGCCGTCGGCGAACTGGTCGATGTAGGAGAGCGTGTAGCGCATGCCGGCATCCTTCGAGTCGGGGTTGAGCTTGCCCAGTTCGACCCACTCATAGGTGACGTTGGTGACCA
The DNA here is from genome assembly GCA_947085115.1 of uncultured Opitutaceae bacterium. GTDB lineage: Bacteria > Verrucomicrobiota > Verrucomicrobiia > Opitutales > Opitutaceae > Didemnitutus. The sequence continues at coordinate 22,208 of CAMTVF010000044.1, forward strand.
CGCTGCGCCGGCCGTGGCTGAGCGGGCGGACCGTGCGCAAGTCGATCGTGCCGGCGAGGCCCTGACCCACGAGGGCCGCATCCGCCGTCTTGTAAACGGTGACTCCGCTCAGCAGCTCGGCCGGGTATTGGTCGAATTCGACCGCGCGGTTGCTGCCGGTCGTGACCTGCTCACGACCGTTGAGCAAACCGGTGCTGAAATCACCGGTCAGGCCGCGGATGACGATGGCCTGGCTGCGGCTGTTGATGCGCTGCGTGGTGAGGCCGGGCAGGCGGGCGAGCGACTCGGCGATGCTGACGTCGGGCAGCTTGCCTATGTCCTCCGCCGCGAGGATCTCGGTGATCAGCTTCTGGTTCTGCTTTATCTCGGCGGCGGCCGCGAGGCTGCCGGCGAAACCGGCGGTGACGACGAAGGCGTCGAGGACCACGACTTTCTCGGCGTCTTTCTTCGCCTTTTCTTCTTCTTCTTTCGTGGGCACGGCGGTCTGGGCGAACGCCGTGAGGGCCGACTGCGTGAGCAGGAGGCCGGCGACCAGTCCTCGGAGGAGGAACCGGCGCGCATTTTGCGGGGGGGGGGATTGGGTGTGCATGGTGGGTAAAAACAACAGCAGACTGGTCGATGTTAGGGTGGGTGCGTCGCAAGCGGGGATGCGCCGAGTTTGAAAATCAGCAAACCCCTCCTTTCCCCGCTCCGCGATGAACATCCCCCCCAGAAAACCGCGATGCTTCGGACAACTCTTAGATAATACCGGTTGCCAACTGATTTTGGACTTTGGCGCGGCGGTGCCAACAAGGCGGCTTTCCCGCAAGCCGCCGTCGCCACGGAGGCGGACATCTTCGGCTCATTAGCCCCAAAGGTCTGTTTGGATTCGTATCTGGTATAACGTCGGCACCGCAGTCGGCGAGCCCGCCGAATCTGTCTGCTCCACCGGGCGCGCTTTCCCGTGAATCCGGGCATTTGCATGATTCAACCAGCCCCTGCGGGTTCGCCTTCGCGCAGCATGCTGCTCACCGGGGCGTGTTTACCGGCGGGGCTGGCTCCTTGGCGCCGAAAGGTCGCCGTTTGCGTGCCGGTGTTGCCGACGCGTTCCGCGCGAAGGTTGAGCGCCAAGTCACCGGTGATGGCGATATCGCCAGCCGTGTCGCCGGTGGCCGGCACCGAGCCGGCGGCAAGAGTGCCGCCGGGCGAAATGGCCTCAATATGCCACGTATTCGCCTTGCCTGACATAAACGGCGTAGCCCCGGGGAGGGGCCGAAAGAAACACCCGTCCATCGGACTGCACCTGCGCGGTTTGGGAGGGATTGAAAGCGTTCACCAGCACTTGCCCGCTCCAACTGGCCCAACCCGAGGGTGATGAATCCACCCACAGCCCCTTTGTTTCTGTGTCATGGTTGTTTATCACCACGATGCCCCCGCTCCTGGCGCCGTTCCCGGCCCTTCTCGCAATGTAAACATTATACGCATCGGCCGAGGGCCAGGGATTGCCGACCTGGCTGAGCACGGCAAGGGTTCCGCCCAGATAAGTCCTCCGGGCGAAGATGAGCCGGCGGATATCATCGCCCAACGACGCAGCGGGCGTCACGGTCCTGGTGGGATCGATGGAGTCCACCATGGTGACGCCGTGGTAATTGTTGTAGAAGACGCAGGGGCGACCCTCATGGGTCAGAATATAGGCATAGCCCATTTTCCAGTCCTTGGTCACCCATTTGTCGTGTTCCTTTCCGGTATCATGATTTTCCAGCCAGGTGACAACCGAGGTTCCGGGCAGCGCACTGCCCGCGTTGTTGCGCACCATGCCGGCGTGGTTCAGCCAGCGCATGTCGAAAGTGCCCCCGGTGGCATTGCACATCTGGGTGAGCGAGGACTTGAGCGGAAAATCAAAACCATCCACATCCGCGCCGAACGAGGCCACGGTATTCACCCAGTTGCGGATACGGGAGGCGGACCCCCAATATTCCCCCACCACAAACCGCTGACGCCCGTCTTTCAGCGGGAGATTCCTCACCCAGGCGGCCGCATATTCCTCCTGGAAGCCCCGCACAAAATCAAGCCGGTAGCCATCAAATGTGATCTGGTTGGACAGCCACACGCCCCATGCCAGATATCGCGACCGCACCGTGGTGCTGAATGTGTTCAGGTCGTTCCCAAAAAATTTGGTGTTGGTGATGATTTCGTCCGTCCCCGGATACCCCAGCCAATCGGCGTTGTCGACCGGATGGAAATCGGCCCAACCCCAGGAGAAATTGGCTTCGCCGGGGCCGGTATGGGTGACGAAATTGAACCTCGTGTTGGTGCGGGCGGCCAATTGCGTGGTGGGAGCCAGGTTCGTGCCGTTATGCCAGATGGCCCTCGGATAATAGCCGTTGGTCTGGTCCGCCCAAACCCAGGCCCACGGATTGGCCGCCTCCCGCCTTGCCGTGAGCCTGATGATGACGTCGCGCGGGCTGGCAACCGTTATCCGGTATTCATCAACATCACTTCCTTCAAAAATATGGCCGCGGACGGTATTTCCCGACGCCGGGAAGACGTTGAAGCTTCCTCCTCCATTGTTCGGCTCCGATTCCCATGAGAAATTCTGGTTGAACCCGGTCCCGGCGTAATCGATCTGGAGATCGTAACCCCGCTCGGCCTTGGCAGTGCTGTAAAGGTGGTAGCCATGGATCTGGATGTAATAGTCCCCCGCCGCGGCGTTGCCGATCACCCATTTGATTTCATTCGTGGGATAAGGGGAATACTGCTGCCCGTTGCGGAAGGCCTGATCGAAAACATATTGTTTGACGGCGGGATTGGGCTCCTCCTGCTCATCACTTGCATACAGGTGGTTCAACACGATGTCGGCATACACCTCGATGCCATTGGTGCGCATGGTGCTGATCATTTGTGCCAATTCGGCCCTTGAGCCGAACCGCGTCTCCACCGTGCCCTTCTGGTTATAATTGCCGAGATCGTAAAGATCGAAGATGCCGTAGCCCATGTCGTAAATCCCCCAATTCCCCTTGGCGGGGGAAGGGACCCAGATGCCGGTGAAGCCGGCATTTTTAAGCGCGGTGGATTGATTTCTGAGGTTGTCCCACCAGGTGCCGTTTTTGTTCACCGCATCCACGGGCACATCCCAGTAGAAAGCCTGCATCATCGTATCATTCTGGCCGGATGCCACCGAAGGGCCCAGCGCGCAAAGCGGGGGGAACAGCAATAAAGTCCTGAGCAAATGGCCGGTCTTCATAAATGACATTGGGGTAATGGCGCCCTAATGGGCAGGGTGAATTTCCGGGGCCATAAACCCTGAAGGCCAGCAGGGAGTGGCTGGCGAGGGCATAATGGCGCGGTGAGAGTGCCTCCACCTTTCCACAACCGCCATGTTTCGCGATGCGGTTTCGCCACAGAAAACCGATATGGTTCGGACAACTCTTAGATTTGCTCCGCCACGGCAAACCCTCGCCCGACCCGCACGATCTAAGTTTTTTCTCGGCCAGAGAAGACTTCTCCCGGGCCCGCCGTTTGACACCCCGCGCGCCCATCGGCAGCTTGTCGGCCCGCCCATGATGCCGTCCGCCCTCCGTCGCCCGTGGCGATTCCTCGCCGCCCTCCTTTTGCCCGCAGTCATTTGGGCGCAACCCGTCTCCGTCCCGCGCTTCACCCACCCCGGCGCCGGGCAGACATTCTACTTCGTCCTCACCGACCGTTTCGCCAACGGCCGCACGGACAACGATACCGGTGGCTGCTCCGGGGGCGCGGAGGACCACGGCTTTGATCCGACGCGGATCGGCTATTTTCACGGCGGCGACTTCGCCGGGCTCACCGCAAACCTCGATTACATCAAGGGCCTCGGCGCCACCGCGATCTGGGTCACTCCGCCGTTTCACAACAAGCCGGTGCAGAACGGCTCGGCCGCCTACCATGGTTATTGGATTCTCGATTTCCTCCCCATTGATCCCCACCTCGGCACCGACGCCGAGTTTCGCGAGTTCATCGCCCAGGCCCAAGCGCGCGATCTGAAGGTATACATGGACATCATCACGAATCACACCGCCGACGTGATTCAATGCGCGGAGGGCGACTACGCCTACGTTGACGAGGCCACCGCGCCCACCCGTCGCGCCGACGGCACCCCCTTCACCGCCCGCTCCGTGGCCTTCAACGGTCTGACGCCGCCCGCCGACGCGTTTCCCTCCCTCGACGCCCGGCGCAGTTTTCCGCGCACGCCGTTCGTTCCGCCCGCCGAACTCACCGCCAAGAATCCCGCGTGGCTCAATAACTCCATTTACTACCACAACCGCGGGAACAGCACCTTCGAAGGCGAGAGTTCTCTCTACGGCGATTTCGGCGGACTCGACGATACGTTCACCGAACACCCCGACGTCGTGCGTGGCTTCACCGAAATCTACCGGCACTGGATCGAGTCCTACGGCATCGACGGCTTCCGCATCGACACGGTGCGCCACGTGAATCTCGAATTTTGGCAGGCCTTCTCGCCCGCCCTCCGCGCCAGCGCCCGTGCGGTCGGCCGACCGGGATTCGTCCAGTTCAGCGAAGTCGCCAACGACAACGGCGACATTTCCCTCCTGAGCGAGTTTTCCACCACGGCCCCGACGGACGCGACCCTCGACTTCGGCTTCTTCCGCGCCGCGCAAGCCTACGTCGCCCAAGGCAACAGCGCCGAGCGCCTCGCAGCCTGCTTTGATCAGGATGACCGTTACACGGACCACGACAGCAACGTCCACACCACAACCACCTTTCTCGGCAACCATGACGCCGGCCGGTTCGCCTACTTCCTCAAGCTGGACAACCCCGACGCGACGCCCGCTCAGCTCAGCGAACTTGTTCTGTTCGGCCACGGCCTCCTTTTCCTCGCGCGCGGCCAGCCCGTCCTCTACTACGGCGACGAGCAGGGCATGATCGGCCGGGGCGGCTGGGACATGCAGGCCCGCGAAAGCCTCTTCGCCTCGCAGGCGCCGGATTTCCGCGATGCCTCGCTGCTGGGCACCACGCGCACCGGCGTCGACGACAAGTTCGACCCGAACCACCCCTTTTATCGAAATTTCCGTGCGCTCGCCGACCTCCGCGCCGCCAGCCCCGCGCTGCGCCACGGTTCGATGCTCGTGCGCTCCTCGGCCCATCCCAACATCTTCGCCTTCTCCCGGATAGCCCGCGAGGAACACGTCGAGCACCTCGTCGCTTTCAACAACTCTCGCACGGAATTTGTCACGGTCACGCTTCCCACCAGCCAACCCGCCGGTGCCACACTCGCGTCGCTGCACGATTCCCGCGCCGCCTCGCCCGCGGCCGCAGCTTCTTCACTCACCGCTGACGCTCAAGGTTGCGTCACCGTCACCCTCGCTCCGTTGCAATTTGCCCTCTGGCGGGCCAACGCGCCGCTGCCTGTCTCGGCCTCGGCGCCGACGATTGCCTTTGCCTCACCCGCCGCCGGTGCCTCGCTCGGGTTCCCCACGCGCACCGTTGACGGCCACCGCCTGGCCATCCGCCAGGAACTCCGCGCCGATGTCGCCGGCACCGACGGCGTGGCCGAAGTCACCTTCACGCTGATCCGCGACTCGCGCCCCGCCCAATACGAGTTGCTCGGCATCGACGATGCCCCGCCTTACCGAATCTTTTGGCAACCGCCTCCCGACCTCGCGCCGGGCGAACGCTTCTCCCTCATCGCGACGGTCAACGATCTCCGCAGCCACGTCGCGGCCACGCGCCTCGATGGCCTGACCGTCGCCGCGGGGACGCCTGTGTTTGGTCCTCGCGGCGCAACGGTTCCGGTCATCACCGTCGCCCCGCCTGCCGCGCTCAGTGCGCTCACGGGCGAAACCGTCACGTTGTCCGTGCGCGCCGAGGGCACGGGAAATCTGGAATACCAGTGGCTGCACAACGACGAGGGAATCTTCGGAGCCACGGAGCCGAGCCTGGTCTTTGCCGCGGACGACTCCCGTGCAGGCCGCTATCGCGTGATGGCGCGCAACCACGTCGGCACCGTTCTCAGCACCGAAACCGTGGTGCACATCGACGCCCCGACCTCCGGCGCGCGCCCCGAAAAGCACCGGGGACTTCCTTCGCAATTCGTCTCGGCGCGACAAGTCAACATCGGGTTGCCTCCGGGCTACAACGACGCCTACCAACGCCACCAGCTGCGTATGGATGCCGTCATGCTCGCGGACAGCGACAACGCGGGCCGCGACAGGTTCATGCGCAAATTTCCCGGCACCACTCATTCCGAGTCATCGTGGCGCGAACGCGTGGACATTCCTCTCTCTTTTCTGCTTAAATCCTGACTCACCCCATGCGCCTGCTTCGCCTCATCACGCTCTTCGCGCTGGCCGCCGCCGCGCTCACCGCCTTCGCCTCCCGCGCCAAGCCCGTCATCGGCCTCTCGCTCGACACGCTCAAGGAAGAACGCTGGCAACGCGACCGCGATCTGTTCATCGTCGAAGCTGAGCGCCTCGGCGCGTCCGTGATCGTGCAATCGGCCAACTCCGACAACACCCGCCAGATGCGCGACATCGAATCGCTCATCACGCGCGGCGTCGATGTGTTGGTTGTCGTGCCGCACAACGGCGCCGCCCTGACCCGCGCGATGCGCTCCGCCAAAGAAGCCGGCATCCCCGTCATCGCCTACGACCGCCTGATTCTTAACAGCGACGTCGATCTCTACCTCACCTTCGACAACGTCAAGGTTGGCGAGTTGCAGGCCCGGTGGGTGCTCGATCGCTGGCCGGCCGATCGGCCGTTGCGCATCGTGCGCATCTACGGCGCGCCGACCGACAACAACGCCAGGCTTTTCAAGCAAGGGCAGGACAACGTGCTCGGGCCGCTCATCAAATCCGGTCGCGTGACCGTCGTCGCCGAGGACTGGGCGCTCGATTGGAAACCGGAGAACGCAAAAAAAATCATGAACGCCGCGATCACGCGGACCGGCCACAATTTCGACGCCGTCCTCGCCGCCAACGACGGCACGGCGGGCGGTGCCATCCAAGCGCTCCTCGAGGAGGGCCTGGCCGGCAAAATCCTTGTCACCGGCCAGGACGCCGATCTCGCCGCATGCCAACGCATCATGCGCGGCACGCAAAGCATGACGGTGTTCAAACCCATCGCCAAACTCGCCACGCTCGCCGCCCGCACCGCCGTCGCCCTGGCGCGCGGAGAAAAGATCGCCGGCACCGCGACCCTCGACAACGGCTACAAACACGTGCCCTGCCTTTTCGAAGAGATCGTCTCGGTCGACAAGGCCAACCTGATGGACACCGTCGTCGCCGCTGGATTCCACCCGGCCGACAAACTGCAATAAGCCTCGTCCGCGCTGACGACCCGCTCGATGTCCACGCCGCTGCTCGAGGTTCGCTCCCTTACGAAACGGTTTCCGGGCGTCCTCGCGTTGCACGAGGCCTCATTTGACTTGCGCCCCGGCGAGGTGCACGCCCTCTGCGGCGAAAACGGCGCAGGAAAATCGACCTTGATCAAGCTGCTCGCGGGCATTCATCCGCACGGCAGCTACACGGGCGATATTTTCGTCGATGGCCGGACGGCCCGTTTCAACAGCATTCGCGATGCGGGTGCGGCGGGCATCGCGGTCATCACCCAGGAGTTCGCGTTGGTGGATGAACTCTCGATTGCCGAGAATCTTTTCCTCGGTCGCGAGCCGTTTCGCCGCGGCGTCATCGACTGGCCTGCCATGCAGCAGCGCGCCGCCGCATTGCTGGAGGAATTCGGCCTCGCACTCCATCCCGAGACGCCGGTGCGCGAGCTTGGCATCGGTCAGAAGCAGCTCGTCGAGATTCTTCGCGCCCTCGACAAGCAGTCGCGCGTGCTCGTGCTCGACGAGCCCACCGCCGCGCTCCCCGAACACGAAGTCGGCATCTTGTTTGAGCACGTGCGACGGCTCCGTGAACGGGGCACCGCCTGCATCTACATCTCCCACAAGCTCGACGAGGTTTTCGCCCTCGCCGACCGCATCACGGTGCTGCGCGATGGCAAGACCATCGCCACGCGAATCACCGTCGCTTGCACGCCCGCCACCGTGATTCGCGACATGGTGGGCCGCGAGCTCATCGAGCTCTTTCCCCGGACCGCGCCGCATGCCGCGGGCGGCGTCCAATTGCGCGCGACCAATCTCTCCGTTGCCCGGGAAACCGGAGCGGAACCGTTTCTGCGCGACATCAGCTTTGAACTGCGCGCCGGCGAAGTGCTCGGCATCGGCGGACTCATGGGCGCGGGCCGGACGGAATTGTTGATGCACCTTTTCGGTGCGTGGGGCTCTCGCCTGGCCGGCACCGTCGAACTCGAGGGCCAACCCTACGCCGCACCCACACCCGGGGAATCGATCCGGCGCGGACTCGTGCTCGCGAGTGAGGATCGCCGGCGCTACGGTCTCGTCCTTGGCCAGAGCATTGGCTTCAACCTCTCGCTCTCCAACCTGCGCGAGTTCACGCGGCGCGGTGTGGTGCGGCACGCGGCGGAGGAGGTTCGCAACGGCCACTTTTTTTCCGCGCTCAAGATCAAGGCCGCCGACCAGCGCGTGTCCGCTGGCGCGCTCTCGGGCGGGGGCCAGCAGAAGGTCGTGCTCGGCAAGGCGCTCATGACCCGGCCGCGTGTCGTATTGCTCGACGAACCCACACGCGGCATCGATGTCGGCGCCAAGCTCGAGGTCTATGAACTGATCAACCAACTCACCGACGACGGCCGGGCCGTGTTGCTGGTGTCGAGCGAACTGCCCGAGCTCATGGGCATGAGCGACCGCATCTTGATGTTGTCCGGGGGACGCGTCGGCGGCGAATTCATCCGCGCCGATTTTTGTCAGGAGAAACTTCTCGCCGCCGCCATGGCCTCCGCACCCCCGTGAAAAATCGCACCCTCCTCCAATCCCTCGCCCTGCCGACCGCGCTCGTCGCCGTCGCGCTGTTCTTCACCTTGCAGGAATCCTCCTTTCTCGGCGCGCGCAACCTCACGCAGTTATTGATCGAGTTCTCCATGGTCGGCACCTTGGCGCTCGGGATGTTTCTCATCATCCTCACGGGCAACATCGACCTCTCCGTCGGCAGCGGCGTCGGACTGATTGGCGGACTCGCGGCCGTGCTCGTGTTCCACCAGGGGTGGGGCGCTCCCGCCGCGCTCGGGTTCGGACTCGTCGCCGCGCTTGCGCTGTGGACGTTGATGGGGGCGCTGATTGTGAAGCAGCACATCCCGTCGTTCATCATCACGCTCGGCGGCCTGCTCGTGTTCAAGGGACTCTTCTGGCTCGTGATTGAAAACTCCACCGTGCCGGTCGCGCGGGGTGATGAGGACAACCTCTACTCACACCTCACCGCCTATTACCTGCCGCACTGGACGGGCCTGACACTCGCCGCCGCCTGCACCATCATCGTCGGTGTTCTCGTTTGGCGCGGGCGCGCCGCCCGGCTCGCGCATGGCCTGCCCGCCGAACCGCTGCGCCACACACTGACCGCGCCGGGGATCGTCGCGGTGGTGTCCTTCGGTCTCGTGCTCATTTGCAACCAGTTTCGCGGCGTGCCGCTCGCCGTCGTAGTGCTGTCGTCGGCAACGGCGTTGATCTGTTTTCTCACGCGCCACACGCCCTTCGGCCGCTACCTCTACGCCATCGGCGGCAACGAGGAGGCCGCGCGACTCTCCGGCATCCGCGTCGATCGCGTGGTGATCGGCGCCTTCGCGCTGATGGGCGCGATGGTGGCCGTTACCGGTTTCATGACCACGGCGTATTCCGGTGCGTCCACGACGACGGTCGGTGAATTGATGGAGCTCGATGCCATCGCCGCGTGCGTGATCGGCGGCACCGCCCTCAAGGGCGGACGGGGCACGGTGTGGGGCGTGCTGCTCGGCGCGTTGATCATGACGATGCTCCTCAACGGCATGACCCTCATGGCTGTCGCACCTGAATTGAAATTCATCGCCCGCGGCACCGTGCTCGCGCTTGCGGTTTGGATGGACGTGCGGTTTGCGCGGGCGTGAGATCCGCGCCCGAGCCGGGCCCGCAATTCCGGGCATGATGCGCGGGGCAGCGCGCATTCGTAGTTGAAGCTAAGTGATTGTGCGGAGCGGGGCTGAGCGATTTGGCGGGACATTCGCGGAAAACTTTTCTTTGCTCGACGCCGATGACTACATCGACGCCGACGCTCCCCCCAAAACCCCTGCCGC
>CAMTVF010000045.1:0-20407 GCA_947085115.1 uncultured Opitutaceae bacterium
AGACCGCCTGCACGTCCTCACTGTCGTCGAGGGCGTCGTGCAACTTGACCAGGGTCCTGGCGAGGCTCACGTCCGTGACGGGCACCATCACGGTGGGGATGTAGCTGATTTCTGATGCCTCGGTCGGAATGCCGGCGTCCTCGAGGGCGTGGGCGACCTTGTCGAAAATATGGAGGTCGCACCGGAGTTCGTAACCATGCTCGGTGGTGATGATGTCGTCGGCGCCGACACCGATCGCCAGTTCCATCAGCGCGTCCTCGCTGATTTTGTCCTTCGCGATGAGGAACTGCCCGGCGTGCGAGAACTGAAACATCACGGCGCCGTTCAGCGCGAGGTTGCCGCCCCAGCGCGTGAAGATGGATCGGATTTCCTGCGCGGCGCGGGTTTTGTTGTCGGTGGAGACCTTCACCACGAAGGCCACGCCGCCCGGTCCGTAGCCTTCATAGCAGAGCTCATCGAAGACCACGCCCGGCAATTCCCCGGTGCCCTTCTTGATCGCGTGATCAATGTTGTCGGCGGGCATGTTGGACTCGCGGGCCTTCAGGAGAAGCGCGCGGAGGCGCGCATTGGAATCCGGACTGCCGCCGCCGGATTTCGCGGTGCTTGTGATTTCGCGGGCGAGGCGGGCGAAAATCTTGCCCCGGCGCGCGTCGGTGACGGCCTTGGCCCGCTTCACCTTCGACCACTTGTTGTGTCCGGCCATGAAGGAAGAGGACAGCAAAGTCCGTGCGGAGGACAGAAAAAAGCCCGCCGGGTGGCGGGCTGGCGGCTATTTTTTCTTCTTCTTCGGCGTGACGTTTTTCATCTTCGCTTTCGGTTCTTCCACGAGACGCTTTTCAAGTTCGGGCTCGGGCAGGCGGTTGATGAACACCTGTTGGCCGATGGTGAAGAGGCCATTGACCGTGGAGTAGAGTGCGAGGGCGCAGGAGAAGTTGTAGCAGAACAGGGTGAATATCCACGGCATGATCTTGAACATGGTGGCCTGCATGGGGTCGGTGGTCGGCATGGGCGTGAGCCGCATCTGCACAATCATGGTGCCGCCCATGAGGAGCGGCATGATGTTCAGCGGGAATCCCAGGATGCGGGCGATGGTGTCCGGGGCCGACAAATCGCCCGCCCAGAGGAAGGCGGCGAAGCGCAACTCCGACGTGCTTTGCAACATCGAGAAAAGGCCGATGAAGAAGGGAATGGTGATGAGGATCGGGATGCAGCCGCCGAGCGGGTTGACCTTGTATTCCTTGTAGAGGCGCATCATCGCCTCCTGCGCTTTTTGCGGGCTGTCTTTGTGCTTTTCGCGGAGTTCTTTCATCATCGGCGCGAGCTTGGCCATGCGCTTGGAGGAGCGGGATGCGGCGAGCGTGAAGGGCACGAAGACGATCTTGAGGAACAGCGTGGTGATGACGATCGACCAGCCCCAGCCCCACGCGAGATTGTCGCCGCCGATCCAGCTGTGAACCTTGCTCATGATGGTAATGAGCAATTTGGCGAACCAGCCGAAGAAACCGAACTGCATCGCCTTGTCCTCGTCCTTCTTGAAATTATCGGTGTTGGAGAGGCGGGTGTATTCCTTCGGGCCGGCAAAGTAGGTGGCACCCCATGTGGTCGAGGAGTTTCCTTCCAGTGGCTTGACCTCAAAGTAGGCGATGCCGGTGACGCCGTAGGCTCGACGATCCTCGACCGGAGCCTGCGGATAAACCTTCACGCGCTCGACGCGGACGCCGGTGCCGGGCTCGTCGGGTGTTAGGATGGAGGCGAAGAACTGGTTCTTCACCGAAGCCCATTGGATGGCAGCGGGGCGGTCAATGAAGGGCAGATCGACTGTCGAACCGAAACCGAAGCTGCTCATGAAGCCGCCGCCTTCGAGCTTGCTGCGCTCGACGTGTTCAAAGTCTTCGCCGTTCCAGTAGCCGACGTTTAGATAAAGCCCGAAGTCCTCGGCGTTCACCGGTGCGGCGGTGCCGATGTTGATCGCCGCGCGCGGCAGGGGGAGCGCCTGGTTGGACAAGTTGCGGAACGTGGTTTCGTGGCGGATTTGATAAGGGTCGCCGGTGCCGCCGCTGCCGAGCAGTTTGTAGCGGCGCGTCACTTCCAGTTGGTCACTGGCGCGTGCGCGATAGACCACTTCCGTCGAGGTGCGCGAGACGAGTTGGTAGCGGGTGTTTTGGTCGGCGCCGGGGAAATCCACCAGGCTCAGCGCGGGGGCGGCATGCATGGCGTTGATTACATAGGGCTCCGGGTTGCCCTTCACGGCGGCGTGTTTGAGAAGTGCAATGCTGTCGATGGAGCCGCCTGCGTTGGTTAATTTCACCTCAATGAACTCGTTGCGCAGCACGGTGAACTCCATCGGGACCGCGCTGCGCGCGGGGGCCCTGAGGGTCGCGTCGTGCGGCGACGAGGCGGGGCCGCCTGCGGGCGCCTGGTTGCGGGCGATCGGGTTGGTGGTCGGCGCGGTTTCAATTGTCGGTTGGGGTGGCGGCTGCGGCGCGAACTTGGCGCTGTAGTAAAAGGCGAGCATGGCTGCGATGATGAGCAGCACGCCGATAACGGTATTCTTTTTGTCCATTAGAAGAGAGGAGAGCGGGGTGGTCAGCCTTCGGCCGGGGTGGCGCGGCTGACATTGATGCAGGAAAACTTGCGCGGTGGCACGGGATCGAGGCCGCCCGGGTGCCAGGGACCGCATTTCGCCAGGCGGCGCACCGACAGGGCGAGGCCGTGGACGAGGCCGTGTTCACGCAGCGCGGCTTGCGCGTAGTGGGAACAGGTGGGAGCGAAGCGGCAACCGCACAGCGGGGAAGCGACGCCCAGTGCGGGAGAAACCGTGTGTTGATAAACCCAAATGAGCCCGCTCACGGCTGCCACGCCCGTTTGGGAGGCGCGCGAAAAAACTGAATGGTGTGACTCAGACATGGCGGGGGGCCAGCTTGCTGCAAACAGCGACAAAGCGCTCTTCAACCTCGGCCAGCTCAAGGCGGAGCAGCGCGGGTCGGGCGGTCATGATGAGATCGAGGCCCGCCGGAACGAGAGTTTGGTGTTTGCGGTAAACCTCGCGCAGGCGGCGTTTCGCGCGATTGCGTGCGACGGCGTTGCCAACCGCGGCCCTGGAAGCGACGACGCCAACGCGAGCGGGAGTCGTGTTGCCCGGCCCGGGCCGGGTGCGCCAAACCAGAAGGAACGCGCCACAATCGGCACGGCGGCCCTGCTCGCGTGTGGCGAGGAAGTCGCGGTTGCGCTTCACGCGCTGCGAGGCGCGGAGGCGCTGCGACGGCGAAAGGCTGTCAGCGCCGGGCACGGCGGGGATTGGTCGAATCAGACGACCGTCAGCCGCTTACGGCCCTTGCGACGGCGATTTGCGAGGACTGCGCGGCCGCCTTTGGTGGCCTTACGGGCGCGGTAGCCAATCTTGCGGGCGCGCTTTAAGCGATGCGGGCGGAATGTAGGTTGCATGGTCTTGTTGAGAAAAGAGGTTCAAAGTCAGTGCAGGCGCCGGGGGCTGTCAAGCATCAGGATGAAGACCCTGGGCGATACCGGCGCCTTGGCGCCGGTCGGTCCGGGCAAAAAGGACCGTCGGGTGCGCCCCAATATTCTGGCCTCACCCCCTGATTGTGAACAGCCTGCGCACAAATTCATTTTGCGTTCCGCCGCGTCCCTCGCGACGGTGGGCGCGTGTCCGATCCATGCAGCAAAAAGACCCGTTCACCGGACGCTCCACCCGTCTCAAAGGCCCCCGCCTCCCCGGTGCCGAAGAATGGGCAGCTATTTTGGACGGTCACCGGCAACGACTTCGGGCGCTCGATCAGTTGGGCCAAAAAGCAGCCGAATGCGGTATCCAGGCAGATAAAGACCGCGATCTCGTCCTCGTCGAAGAAGACGAAGTAAGCCTGCTCGAGGCCACCGGCGGCGAATGGGCGGCACTCGGTGAGGCGATTCGCGATTTTCGCGCACGACTCCCGCTGGCACCCCTCGAATCCTTTGGCTTTAGCTCTGAAGCAGAGGATCCGTTTGAGGCCAACACGCCGGAACTCACGCGCATCGGCGGCGGCGTGGAAGCCCTCGCCTTTGTCGATAGGCAGAAGTCCGTCTACAAGTTCTTCCACTTTCGCGAAGGCGGCGCTGTTGGGGCGACGTTCAAGTTCAACCGCGCCGAAGACGGGATGCTCAAGGCCACGGCGGTGCCGGGCAGCTATGCGATGCTCTTCGAGAAACTCCGGCTCATTCACACTTTTGGCATCCCGACCGAACTCGTCGCGATCACCCCCGAGGGAATTGTGGTCGCCAAACAGGCGCTCGGTGACGCCCTGCCACCCAGGGCCGACGTATCCGGCCTTGATCCAAGGATACTCATTCCGCTGCCCTCCCGGTTTTTGCGGTCCGATCGCGACCACCCGCGGCTGGCCTTTCTGGACGACGAACCGTGGCTCGTGGCCGACACCCACGACCGCAACGTCGTGCGCGCGATCGATGGTTCGTTGCGCGTGATCGACCTCGTTGCCGCGCCGCTGGCCCCGGCCCTGTTGCAGGACTTGCCGCTTTTCCGCGCTTGGATTGAGCGTGCGCGCCTCGACCCGCAGGTGGGAATTCTCCCTCCCGCAAACGACGACGAATTATGAGCGCACCAACACCGACACCGAAGCATGCCTGGCTGCGAAACAATGGCTTTCTGCTCGGCATGGGCGTGGCGGTGGCGCTGGCGTTTGCGTTTCCCGCGCCCGGCTCGCGCGGCGGCGCGCTTCACCCGGAAGTGCTCAACAATGTCGGCATCGCGCTGATTCTTTTTCTTCAAGGACTGTCGCTGGCCTTCGAAAGCGTGCGGAAGGGCGCGGCCAACTGGCGGCTGCACGTGATCGTGCAGTCCTTCACCTTCGTCGTGTTCCCGCTTGTCGGCCTGCTGCTCACGTGGCTCGTGCCGACGTTTTGGACGACGCAGCCGGGCGCGATCAGCGACGGGTTTCTCTACCTCTGCGTGCTGCCCTCTACAATCTCAACCTCGGTCGTGTTCACCGCCGTGGCGCGCGGAAACACGGCGGGCGCACTCTTCAACGCCGCGTTCTCCAACATCCTCGGCGTGCTGCTGACGCCGATTCTCGTGCACCTGTTGATGCGGACGGCGGGACAAACGGGTCCGGTCGGCCCGCTGCTGTTGAAGATCGCCGGGCTCACGCTCGTGCCGTTCGCGATTGGGATGGCGCTGCGACCGCACTTCCTTGCGTGGATCGAAGCACGGCGCGCGTGGGTCACGCGCATCAGCAATTTCGTGGTGCTCTTCATTGTTTACGCGGCGTTTTGCGATTCGGTGACGCAGGATATCTGGCAGCGCCACGGCGCGGGCCTGACGGTCGCCACCTTCGCCCTCGTGTTGTTGTTGTTTGCGGGCATGTCGGCGCTGATCTACGGGTCGTGCCGGGCGTTGCGGCTCAACCGCGAGGATTTCATCGCCGCCTATTTCTGCGGCGTGAAGAAGACGCTCGCGATGGGCGTGCCGCTCGCGGTGCTGATCTTCGGCGCGCGCGCCGATCTCACGCTGATCTTGCTGCCGATCATCTTCTACCACCTCGTGCAACTGGTCGGGAATGGCGTGCTGGCCAACCGCTGGGCGCGACAGGGTGCATGAAAAAACCGCGGCGAGTCGGCCGTGGCTTCGAAAAACAGGAAGAAATAGTGCCGACTATTCGCCGAGCGCTTTCAGCGCGGCGAGCACATCCTGCGCCTGCTTTTCGGTCGAGGCCTTGAAGTCGGCCCAGACGATCTTGCCTTCCTTGTTGATCAAGAACGCCTGGCGTGAGGCGAATGAGCCAACCAGCGGGATGTCGCGCGTCGGCACGCCAAAGGCGGTGATGACGACCTTTTCGGCGTCGGCGATCAAGGTGAAGGGCAGGTTGTATTTCTCGCGGAATTTTTTCTGAGCCTCGACGTTGTCAGAACTCACGCCAATGACCGTCACGCCCTTCTTGCCGAGTTCGGCGTAAGCGTCGCGGAGGCTGCAGCCCTGCGCCGTGCAGCCCGGCGTGTCTGCCTTCGGGAAAAAGTAGACGAGCGTGTAGCCCTGCTTGTAGATATCGGCGAAGTTGAGCGGCGACCCGGCGTCGGTGGTGCCGGTGACGGCGGGGGCGGAATCACCGACCTTGAGCGGTTCGGCGGAGGCGTTGAGGGCGAAGAGCATGGCGGGGATAAGCAGAAGGAAACGGGCGAGCTTCATGGTTGGGGGAACCTAGCCCGGTCGACCTTCAACGCAAGTGGCGACCCGGGTGATGTGCGCCGGTCAGTTCGCAAGCGGAACGGTGGTGCGGCGCGTTTCACGGACGGCTTCGCGGCGGAGCCAGTCGATCGCGGCGGTGACGGCGCGTTGCTTCACGGTTTGCCCCGAACCCGGGTAACTGAGTTTTTTCGACCAATCGCCCAGCGGGGAATGCAGGCCGACAAAGAGGGTGCCGCCGCTGCCGTCGCCTTGGCTGGTCGATCCCAGATAGCCCGTGATGGCGAGACCGTAGTCGGCGCTGAGTCGCTCGGCCACGCCCGTAGCCATGGCCACCGCGCACTCGGCGCTGACGGCGCCGTGTTGCGAGAGCAGACATTCGGGGCAGTCGAGCAGGAGCATCTTCGAGTCGTTGCTGCAACTCACAATGCCACCCATGAAAAATTTGGAAGCGCCGCAAATGTCGGTGAAGCTATGGGCGAGCAAACCGCCTGTGCACGCTTCGGCGACCGCCAGGGTGCGACCATGGGCGCGCAGGTGGTCGCTCGTGACCTTGGCGAGCGAGTCATGACCGAAGCCGACGAAATCATCGCCCAGCAAGGTCGCGCACTCCTCGGCGATCTGCTCCAGTGCCTGGCGGGGGTAGCGGCCATCCGGAGAGTTGATCCGGCAGTCGACCTGCCACTGGTGCGCGCAAAAGGCGATGCCCAGCCCGGGGTGACGGTCAAAGACGGGCTGGAAGCGCGTCTCGAGCATCGACTCGCCTACGCCCGCGGTGCGGAGTTGGACAAAAGTTTCGCTGTCGCTGAGCAGGCCGAGCCGGGCGAGCCGCGGCAGGACGTGTTCAAGAAACATTGGCTGCAACTCGTTGGGCGGGCCGGGCAACATGATCAGCACCTTTCCTTCCTGTTCCAGCCACAGGCCCGGAGCGGTGCCATGGGGATTTGGCAACACATCGCCCCGCGCAAACCTGAAGGCCTGTTTGCGGTTGTTGGGCGTGCATGGCCGGTTCAGGCGCGCGAAGCGGGCCTCAATTTCGCCCATGATGCCTTCGTCAAAAACCAGTGGCTGGCCGAGGGCCTCGGCGAGCACCTCGCGCGTGCGGTCGTCGCAGGTCGGGCCGAGGCCGCCCGAGGTGATGACGATGTCGGCGAGGGCCCAGCTTTCCGGAAATTGGCGGGCGATGGCGTCGGCTTCGTCGGTGATCGTCACATTGCGATCCAGGCGCACGCCGCGGCGACTGAGCAGCCCGCCGATCCAGGTCAGGTGCGCGTTGGGCGTGATGCCCAAGAGAAGTTCATCGCCCAACGTA
Organism: uncultured Opitutaceae bacterium; assembly: GCA_947085115.1. Taxonomy (GTDB): domain Bacteria; phylum Verrucomicrobiota; class Verrucomicrobiia; order Opitutales; family Opitutaceae; genus Didemnitutus. The sequence continues at coordinate 7,503 of CAMTVF010000045.1, forward strand.
ATCAATTCGTAGCGAGGAGAAGATTTGCCAGCGGGCGCAGGCTGGGAATTGTTCGAGGCGGGTGCGGGCATGAAGTGATCCAAGCCCGCAGCGTAGTCCGAAAACTCAAAAATGCCAGCCGCCGAATTTTGCCCCCGTGGCCATGCCCGTTGACCTCAAAGCCAAAGTCCGCGCCCTGTCGGAGACGCCGGGCGTGTATTTGATGAAGGATCGGCTCGGTCGCATCATCTACGTCGGCAAGGCGAAGAGCCTGAAAAAGCGCGTCTCCTCGTATTTCCAACCCGGCCGCACGCACGCCCTGCGGCACCAACCGAAAATCCGCGCGTTGATCGAAATGATCACGGATTTCGACATCATCGAGGTGAAGTCGGAGCCCGAGGCCCTGTTGCTCGAGGGCAAGCTGATCAAACAGTGGCGGCCGAAATACAACACGGACTTCACCGACGACAAACGCTTCTTGCTCGTGCGCGTGTCGATGGACGAGGCCCTGCCGCGCTTCGTGCTCACGCGTTTCCGCAAGGACGACCGCTCGCGCTACTTCGGGCCCTTCGCGCATTCGGGGCTGTTGCGCCGCACCCTCGCATCGATCCGCAAGCAGTTCGGCGTGCTCCTCGGCGACACCCGCCCGACGAGATTGCCCGATGGGCGCTGGCGGCTTTACGATGATGTGCGTGCCGAGCTCTACGCCTGGCCCAACGAGGTGGACGCGAAGGACTATGGCGCGCGCGTGGACCGGGCCTGCGAATTTCTCGACGGCAAATCCCGCGAGTGGCTCAAGGCGCTGCGCGACGAGATGGCCGCGCGGTCGGCGAAGCAGGAATACGAGAAAGCCGCCGAGCTGCGCGACGTCGTGCTCGCCCTCGAGCGCACGCTGGCCAAAACCCGCAAGTTCACCCGCGACATGACCAAGCTCCGCCCCAACGACGAGGCGCTACGCTCACTGCAGGAAGCTCTCGGACTCGAATCACCGCCCGCGCACATGGAGTGCTTCGACATCTCGCACATCAGCGGCACCTTCGTCGTCGCCTCGATGGTGCACTTCACTGACGGCCGGCCCGACAAGGACCAGTATCGCCGCTTCTCGATCAAGAGCTTCATCGGCAACGACGACTTCAAGGCGATGGAAGAAGTGGTAGGCCGCCGCTACCGGAGGTTGCTCGCGGAGAAAAGACTGTTCCCCGATCTCGTGGTGATCGACGGCGGACGCGGACAAATCGGCGCGGCGCTAAAAGCATTTCTGCGGCTCGATTGTGCGCCCCCGGCCATCATCGGCTTGGCGAAGAAACACGAGACGATCATCTTCCCCGACGCCCGCGCTCCGCTAAAACTGCCACTCGGCCATCCCGGATTGAATCTGCTCCAACGCCTCCGCGACGAAGCCCACCGCTTCGCCAACACCTACAACGCGGACCTGCGCTCCCGGAAGATCAAGGAGAGCATCCTCGATGACTGCCCCGGCCTCGGCGAAAAACGTAAGGCCGCACTCCTCGCCCACTTCGGCTCGATCGACAAACTCCGCTCCGCCACCGCCGACCAGATCGCCGAAGCCCCCGGCTTCGGGGAGAAGTTTGCCCAGCAACTCCACGATTTCCTCGCCGCCCCCCGGCCTACCACGAGCCCGGACTGATTTTGGTTGGATCAACGACCTGCGCCCGGACATCGGGCAGATTGACGCATGGCGGATTCCTGTCTTATCTCGACGCATGACGCTTCGTCAAAAAGTCGCCCTTTTCAAACGCCAGTTGCGCAAAAACCCGCGCCTGCGCTGTCCGCGGCTGGACTTGGAGAACGTCACGCCCGCCCGCGTCGCCGACCACAAGCATACCACGCGCGCCTGGGACATCGCCCGCATCGAACTCAAGCTCGTGACCCCGCTGGAGGTGAGCCGTGAGAATTCTGCGATCCGTATTCCGGCAGGCTTTCGTCCGCGCATCTTGCGCTACCCCGATCATGCCCCGATAGCTTGAGCCCAGCGCCTTTGATGAAGTCTTGGCAGCGCTCGCCGCATTACCCATCGTCGGTGGGCAGGCGGTCAATCTCTGGGCCGAGCTGTATCGTCCGCGCACCCGGGAACTGGACGAATTCCATCCCTTCCTGAGCAAAGACGCCGATCTGTTTGGCGAACGGCCTGCCATCGAGGCGCAAGCGGTGCCCAAGGGCTGGGCCGTGCAGTATTACGGCATCCCCCGCCAGATGGCCGTGGCGCTCATCACCAAAGACCTTCCCGACGGGGAGCAATTGCGGGTTGAAGTGCTGCGCTCGGTCTATGGGCTTGGCCCCCGCGATCTGGCCACGACACTGCTCGTCGAAATCAGTCCAGGTCGCGTTTATCGGCTTCCTTCGCCCATCATTTTGCTCAAAGCGAAAATCGCCAACACCCACGATCTCGTGAAGAAGGAGCGCCCGCAGGATCTGAAGCACGTGCGAATGCTGGTGATCATTTGCGCGCACTTCCTGCGCGATCTGCACGCCAGCGTGCTGGCCGGTGCCACGCCCGAGCGCACCCCGATCAACACGCTGCACGCGTTGCGGGCGGTAAGCTCGACCAAGCAGGCGAAAACCGTGGCAATGAAACACCGGGTGGATTTCTCTGTCGCGCTGCCGCTCGATCTGCCCGAGAGCAAACTGCCGAAACTCGCCGCCTTCTACGCCAATCTGTCCGCCCCGGTCACCCGCCAGCCGCGCAGAATCCGCCCGTCCCGCACCAAGTGAGTTCGGCATTCTCCAACGCCAAACTCCGCGCCGCCACCGCCGCGCAAATTGCCGCGCTCAAGGGCTTCGGAGTGAAAAAGGCGACGGCGCTGCACGCGTTCCTTGGGCAAACGAGAGGCCATGGGGCGGCGGATGCCGCCGATCGGCTACCGGCGTGAGCCTGTTCGCGCCGACGGGCGCTTACTGCGGGGCGGACGGGGCGTGCCCTGCGACCAGCCGTCCGCCCGGCCGTTGACCGCCGTCCGCTTGCGCAGCATCTGCAGGATGACGAGGCAGGCGGCCGCCGCGAGAAGGTGCTTCACCGTGTGCCCCGCAAGAACACCGCCGGTCGCCTCAAACACCGGGCGGTCCAAGGCCTCGGCAATTTTTGCGAGGCCATAGAAGCCGAGGCCGACCAGCAGCATGCCGCGGTGGGTGTAGCGGGGGGGAAAGAGAACAAACAGGAGCGGAATCAGGAGAAGCGGGAAGAATTGCACCCATGCGTAGAGGCGCAGGTCGTCGGCCAGGTGCCAATGCACCACGCTTGCCCCGCCCATGAGCACCGCCGGCCCGAGCACAATCCGGCCGGCCCGCTCACCCAGCGCCTCCCCGATCAACGCGGCAAGCAGGCCCATGAAGGCAACCGCCATCGGAGCCCGGTCCCAGGCGAGCGTGGCGCTGGTGGGAGCCCAGTGGTAATATGCCGACCCGAACGCGACCAGCGCGACCCCGGAGAAGAAAACGGCCCACGCGATGCGGGCGCCAAGCATTTGGCGCGACGCGCAAAAACGGAGACCCGCGACCCCGACCAGAAGGAAGGCCAGATTCGAGATGACGTCGAAGAAATGGGGGAGACCAAGGACCACCCGGCGGTCGGCGAAATCATGGTAGGCCGGGTCCTGCGGGATCGGCTTGAGCAGGAGCAATACCGCCGCCAGCGATCCAAAGACGACCAGCAGCAGGACCACGGGGCGGAGGTTGGGGCGGTTCATGCGCGGAAACTCGGTGGACATGGGCTCGGTCGAAACAAGGAACGAGCGCCGATGGGTCTCTTTGGCCTGTCGGCCGGTTTTATGCGAACCCAAACCAGCGGGAACGGTTCACTCGGCACGAAGACAACGGGACCGGACGGAGGAGCGCGGGTGGGCGTCCGCGCGGGCCGTCGGCGTGCGGAAATTCAGGCAACGCGGTCTACAGCGCGCACAAGATTCCATTTCTGCACCGGAGTTAACCCTCGCGCTTTTCCGCCACGAAAGAGTCCGTTGCCGCGAGGACAGCCTCCGGTTGGTCGCGATGGGGGGAGTGGCCGCAATCCTGTATCACCAGCAGGCGTGCCTGCGGCACCCGGCGCTGGATGCCGTGGATCTGTTCGAGCGTGGCGTATTCGTCGTCCGCGCTCTGGATCGCGGGCACGGGGCAGATGATCCTGCCGATCTGCGGCGGCGCCTTGATGCTTAAACCCCGAAAAGCCGGATTCGCCCACGCGTCGTTCCAGCCGTAGAAGGCGGAATGAGATTGCCTCGATTCAGTGGACATAGACATCCGCGTTGACGGGTAGCTGTTTGGTCGCTTCCGAGGACAGGAGCGATAAAGCTTGCCGCAGGAAGCGACCAAACAGCGGGTGACACGGAGTCGGCCGGTTTGGGCAGCGGAATGGACATCTATGAACCAGACAAATCGGGATGGGTCCGGGGCCACGCCCCGTCGCAAGTTCGACGAGACCTACAAACGCCACGCCGTGGAGCTTACGCTGCATGGTGATCGCACGGTGAAGACCGTCGCCAAGGAGCTGGGGATGCCGATCTGGCAGCTGTATGAGTGGCGCAAGACCTATGCGCCGCGACCAGGGGACAGCGGACCGCCGCCGCAGACTCTTGAGGAGGCCGAAAAGGAAATCGCCCGGTTGCGCTCCGAGGTCATCCGGATGCGAGAGCGGGAGGTGATCCTAAAAAAATCACTGGGCATCCTCTCCGAAACGCCCGAGAGTGGTATGCCCATCTCATCTTCCGTGAAGAACGCGGCTTTGTCGCCCACATGTCGGCAAATCACGACAGTCGCGCCCTCCTCGCCATTACCTCGAAAAGCTTCCCGCTTTGAATCGGCGCCGGTTTCCGACTGCGGGAAATAAAACAAGGGTTGACTGTTTAGCGACACCCACCTTCCTTACTAGCCCCGTCGGGCCGGACGAGAAAAGTTACTTCGGTAGATGCTTTCTCAACTTCTGAGCTTGAATACGACGGCACAGTTTTTACGCCCCCGACGCTGGAATAGTGTTTGTGGGCTTTTCTTACTGGCCTTGGCCGGACCATTAATCCGCGCCGAAGAAACCGATCGTGAAACGGTGTCCACAATGCAGGGCGCCTCAATAACGACGATCTATACGAGGACGGGGCGACTGGTTGAGACGATCGACGGCCCCGTCGAACTCTGGGTGGATGACGCACGTTTTGCCATGCGCTTTCATCGACCGGCGGATGCGGTGGATCTAAGGGTGCTCTTGGTCTCGGACGGGAATTCGATTTTTCAGTCTCAAATCATCCGGCAGATGAAACGCAAAGGACAGCCGGTAAACTCGGGCGGGATCGCAGTCGCGCGGCTGGACAACGGAGTAATGCCCCGGGAACTCGGGCCTTATTGGGATCTTCCCCAAGTCATCGTGCTGGCCCTTCACGTTTGCCAAGCGCGACGGCAGATTTCCCAAGCTGGCGCGTTGCGCGATGAATTTGTGCCCGAGGCGATCTTGAGCGCAATACTGGAGGATGGTGGGGAACTGCGGACGCAGGTGGTGCAAGATGCCGGTTCGCAAACGCACATTCGCTTCTGGGAGGTTCGGAAAGGCTACGAAGGTCGATTGTATGAGAATGCAGACTGCTTCTTGTTCGCGAAACTTGCGATCACGAGCAGCGAAAAGCTGCCCGTGGAAATCGATTTTGAGCGTTTTCAGGGCAAAATCTTGGCCAACGGCCTGATGACGTCGGTTATCAGCCGAAGGTATGTCGTTCGGGGCACCACGGGGCGAGGTGGGGACCGATCGGTATTCGCGCGAACGAGCTACGATCCCGTTTCACGTCTGCCCGTGAACGACTATCGGCTGGGGCGGGTCACCGGCTATGTGCTGGAAAAGGGCGCGCCGGTGCCTTTCGATTTATCGAAAGGCACTTCGTTTGGCAGCGTGCAAGCGGTCTACGCCTTGAGGGCGGAAAAAATATCCCGGACTACGACGGTCCGCTGGTTGATCGTCACTGGGTTTTTCCTCTGCGCGGTGGCCTTCGGATACATTCTGGTTAGGAAACGAAAAACAAATCCAACATGAAAACAAATCGACTAAAAATAGCGGGTATTGCGATGGCGGCACTCTTGATGCTTGTCATCTCGAAGGGCGAAGAATGGCAGGCATTTTCTCGTTTCAGCCACACCAGTGACGCTGGTTCCTGTGATCTGGATAACCCGGAAGAAGCCGAATGCGGCGGGTGTTATGTGCGGATCCATTATACTGAGATTTGCACAGATGGTGGTCCTCAGGAGTGCGGGACCGTTCCGTATTCCGGCGATCCCGGCAGCGCTGGTGGCTCAGGTTATGTGGACGCCCCGAGCACCTGTGTGCTTGGATTTTTTGGTTGGAACTGCATATGCCAGAAATAGTGGCCATGAGCGGAGGGTCGTCACGGTGCAACCGCCGCCACTCGGCATCAGCGGTTGCGTCTCGCCCGCTCTCTCCGGTCCTTCGTTTCTGCCCTTGTATTCAAATGCCAATGTCGCTGTGAACGCAGTCGTAAGAGTGTGCGCGGTTGTCTTGCTCGTCACCGCCTGGGCGAAATTTGTCAGTGCCCTGGGCGACGGGCAAATGATGCGAGAAGTGGACCCGATTTTCGGTCTGCGCTTCCGTTGGCTGTTTGTCGTAGTCGGACTTATTGAAACCGTGCTCGCACTCTACCTCTGGTTCGGGGGCAGTTGGCGGCGGCGCGGGCAGGTCCTCCTGTTTTTTGCAAGTCAGGTTCTGCTCTACCGAATCGGTTTGTTTGCCCTCCATTATCGGAAGCCATGCAATTGCCTCGGAGACATCACTGAGGCGCTTGGCGTAAGCGCGGGCAATGTAGATATCGCGATGCGTTTCGTCTTGGCCCTTTTTGCCGTCGTCGGAACTTGGATGATCAGGCGAAAGCCAGACGAGGTGCGCCCGTGACTTCATTTGAACAAACTCGCGGCTGTCCCTCCCCTCCCGTGAGCAGCTGCAACTATGCAGTCTTCCCGCTCGCCGCGTCGCTCGTTGGCGTGGTGTGTCTCCTCGTGGGCTCCGAGTGGGAAGTATCTGCATTCCCCGGGTTTGTCGTTCACCTGATGGGCGAGCTTACGAAAAGCCTTCGATTCACCGGCGCCAGTCAAGCGATCCCCGTCGTCGCGGCGGGAGCGGTATTCCTGCTCGTGGTTTGTGAATTGTTTTGGGCGGGTGGCCGGCGAGGTGACTGGCACGGGCGGTGGGCGCTACTTCTCGGGGTCTGCGGGGCTATTCTGGTCTCATGGACGCACGGAGAGCAAGGGTATCCCACCCGTAGTTTTCTCGTCCTTTTGATCGGCGTCGCGCTTGGGCACAGCGCGCGCTCTCTCTACCTGCTCTTGGACGAACTGCGCTGGCGTCTGGCCTACCTCGGTATCTGGATCGCCGTTCTTTTTGCCTCGGGCGTGTTTCTCGCATTTTCCACCGAACATTGGATCTCGCGTTATCGTTTCGACGGGCAATTGCGGGAATCTGGGCTGGTCGCGGACCCCAATAGCTTTGGCATTTTCCTCGGTCTCCAATTGGTCTGTGCGGTGGGTCTGCTTCGAGTTTGTGTTCTCACGCCTTTTGCGAGCGGCTATCGCCAGAGGGTCGCCCAAGTAGGGCTAACCGTTGTTATGCTCGGCTGGATCGCTTGGTCCGCACAGCACTTGGTCGCCACCTATAGCCGTGGAGCTTGGCTGGCGACGATGGTGGGTTTACTGTCTCTCACTTACGCTTGCCGAGCCCCGAATCGCCGTGTGATCCAGCCGCTGGCGACTATCGCCGTGGCGAATCCTCGCTTCCTCTCCGGGAGGTGGTTGGTCCTGCTCTGCGCGGTCAGTGGCTTGTTTTTTGCCGGAGCGGTCTTCCCAGCTCAAGCCAACCTCCAGAATCGAATCGTCGGCAGTTTCAGGGCTGGCGATGGGTCGGTGCAGAACCGGATCATCGCGTGGCGGACAGCGGGCATCATGCTCAAGGACGAACCGCTTGGTGGATTTGGCTGGGCGGCTATGTTGCCGAGCATGGAGGAATACTATCAACCCGAGGACTTGCCCGATGTGGCGGCGGTGCGCACCAACAGCTACCTCGAATTAGCCTTGTGCTCTGGCCTCCCGGTGGCCATCGGCTTTGTGTTCTATATCGGGCGGGCCTTGCGGCCCCGAGATCAGGGCTGGCCAGGGGCACTCACTGCGGTGGGGAGTGCGGACGCCACGGCGCGACTGAAGGAGTTACAGGGAGTATTTCGAGCGGTTGCTCTGGTTGCCGCTGTGGCCTTTGCGTTGAATGGAAAGCTATTTTCCCTTTCGCTGGGGATCCCGTTCTGGATCGCCCTCGAGTTGGGGAATGCCGAGCCTGGCCAGGATTGCAGGATGCAGCCAGACTCGGAGCTGTTTCGTCGCCATGAAAACTCAAACTAAGAAACATTTCAGTTGGGGAATTCTGGCTTCGCTGGTTCTTTCCCTGGCAGGCAACGTCTGGTTGCTCTCCCGGTTCGGGAGCGACCAGACGGATGTCGGCGACGAGGTGCCCCCTCGAGTGACGATGGCGGAGAAGCCGCGCACTCCGCAGGTGGCGGACCGCGTGAGCGCGCCGCCGGTGCCGGTGGCTGCGGTTTCTTTTGCGGATTCACCGGAGCGGCTCGCGGAAGTGTTGGCGCGGACTTCGATACCCCGGGTGGTGTGGGAGGAAATTGTCCGCGGCCGGATCAACCAAGCGGTCGACGAGAGAAAGTTGGACCTTGTTAGGAAATTGGCGGCAACAACTCCGTGGTGGTCCCAGCGGGCGGCCCGGCGAAATCCCGTGGCCGCCTTGTCCACGAATGAGCGAAACGAACTGGCGGGGCTGGAGATCGAGGCGCGCAGCATGACTTTGGCTTTGCTCGGCCCCGGCGTTTTTGACCGCTATGGCTTTCAGGAGTATCGCTACGATTTCGTCTCTCTGGAAAAGGCCATTAGACTCGATTTTCTCGTGCGGGACTTCGACAACCTCACGCGCGTGACCCGGGACAGTATGCGAAGTGTCGTGACGGCGGCGGACCAACGGCTGCTGAAATTGCTGCAAGACAAACGGGACGAAGAATTGCAAGGATTGCTCACGGCAGCGGAGTTGAGCGCCTTCCACGCGAGGTTTTCGCCCGCCGACCGCGCCACGGCGGAAGTGGGGCCGGGGAAAAAATAGAAATCGGTGCGGGAGAACCAAATGATGCGAAGCCTGCTCTCGTCAATCCTCGCCCTCTCCTTGCTCCTCAATGCGTGGTGTTGGTTGAAGCTCGAAAACAGTAACGATGGCTTCCGTGTGCCGCCCCGAGCCCGGGCCGCCGTGGCTGATGAGGGAGCCGAGGCGAAAGCTAGAACCCGGTCGGGGCCAGTCACCGCGCCATTCACACTGCCTGTGGATCAGGCCCCAATGGCCCTGTGCGACTGGATGCGCCAGCTCGGGGTGCCGGAACCAGTGGTCCGCCGGGCGATCGAGGCGCTGCTCGCTGAGCCGCGGATGCAACGGACGCGAGATTTCCTCCGCGCAATTAAACAAAGCAACGCTGCTCGTGCGCCCGGCACGGCCTTGCAGGATTCTTTCTCTCCACCGCAGCAAAACGAGCTGACCGAACTTACCCGCCAGGAAAAACAGGCGCTGCAAGAACTCTTCGGATCCTCAGCGTCGCTGCCTGATCTGGAGCGACCCTTTTGGAACTATTTGAAACCTGAAAACGTCGAGGCGGTGACTGCCATCGTCAAAGACCACGAGGCTGGGTTAGTGCGCATGCCGCTGAGTCAACACGGGTTGGCCTACCAAGAACTGCTTGACGAGCTTTCCGGGAGGTTGAGCCCGGAGGAATTAGCTGAGTTCGACCGCCGGGAGGGCTATACGTCACAGAGACTGGGCAGCCGTTTTGAATCTTTTCCGGGGACCGAGGAGGAACGTCTGGCGGTCTTCGGGATCATGAGTCAATTCCATCTCGCGCGGGCCGTGGCGGGCGAATCCGCGAGCCCCGACGAGTTGAGCACGCTCGATGGTCTATTGAGAACGCGCTTGGGTAGCGACTCGTATGCCGCCTGGCAGGCGACGTTACGGGAAGACTATGGAGCTTTGCGGGACATCCAGCGGCGTTTCGATGTGCCGAAAGCGACTCTCGCGCAGGTGGAGAAGCTCGTGTTCGGCGCGAGCAAGGAATCGATGGCGATTGTCTCGAACACCGCACTGAACGACGAGCAGCGCGCGGCCGCGTTCCGCGCACTCGCGGAAACGACGCGGAGCGAGGTCCGCAGACATCTCGGGGCGAACATCGGCGATGGCTACCTAAGCGTCGCGCAAAAAACGTGGCTGAAGCGCCTTGATGAAGGGCAGGCCTTTGGGTTCACGAAGAAGGGCGCGTTTTACCTCTATGTGGTGAATCCCCCGCCCTCGGCCTCGCCACCGCCCCGCAACTAGTTACGCGTGTGAAGATCGTGCTGGGTATCGCCTCTCTGGTCACGGTGCTTTGCTTGGCGTTCGGGCTGAGCGAGGCAGATCAATTCCGACGGTTGGCGTTCGGTGGCGTTGGGTCCGTCCGGGGCATGGTCATCATGCCTCGACACAGCGCTTGGGAAGTGGTGACCGTCATCGTAATGGGGAGCGGAATGGATTCGGCGACGCTCGGCCGGGAGATGAGAAAGCTAACCGAGTCCGGTATTTGTGCGGCGGCGTTTGACGGTTTGCGCGCCGGGGAAACTGACGCCCCGGAGCAACTGCACCAGGCGCTGAGAACCCTGCGGGCGGAACCTTGGGCCCGCAGTCGGCTGATCGTTTTGCTGGGCGTCGGGGCCGGTCGGACCTTGGTCGAGGAATACGCGCGGCAATTTTCGCTTGCCGAGTGTGGACTGATTGCGGTGCTTCCGGACGGTGCCGCCAGCGACCCTTTGGTGACTGAGCTTCGGCCTGACTGGGTTCGAGAAAAGCGGATCGCCGCGGTGAAGCAAGGAGCCGCCGAGATATTGAAAGTGTGCCGCAAGTCGGCCGTCCCGTTGCGAGCTGAGACCGGGATGCCATTGCTCGCTTGGTTACTGCCATCGGCACTCTGGTTGGGGATTTTCGCTTGGTGGCGCGGCAAGCGGGATTGGTGCCTGACGGCACTGGCCGGTTGCGTGCTGGGCGGTTCTGGCACCGTCGTCTTTGCCCTGCCTTTTTCGGAATTCGCGGCTGGGGACGGAGAGGCAATCCGGCATCGAATGGCGGGGCGGCTCGTCTTGCCCAAGGTGAAACACCTGTCCGACGCGAGCGAAAAGGCTCAACTAACCGCGCTGATTCTTCAGCAATTGGTGGTCATTGGGGGCGATCCAAAGACCACCGCTGATGGAGATCGGGGTATGACTACTTTCGATAGTTTCCCTTTGCTTTATGCTCAAACCTTGCGGGCGGTTGGCGTTACCGCTCGTCTCACCAGTGAGGGTGAAGTGCGGATTTTCACTGGACACACCTGGATTTGTGCGCCGCAGGTTGGCCTTCCGTCCGTGGTGGTGATTGCCGTAAGTCGCTGACGGGCACTGTCGGCCTCCCCCGTCCGCACCATCTTTGGCGGCATGGTCGACGCAGCTTTGTTCATCGAGGTTGGCCCAGCGAATGTGCGTGCCCCCGGGGAAACGCGGACCGTTGGCCGCGCGTTGCCTTTTTTTGGATGACGTCCGTTGGGTGGCAAGAGCCCATTCCTCCGCACAAATGGCATGACGGACCCGGGTCAGGGTTTCAGCCGCGTGATCCATTCCAGCGCTCGGTCCGGCAGCAGCCAGCGGAGAAAAAGGAAAAACCTGGCGTGTAGGGGAGCGCTGTAGCGGGGTGCGGGGTTGTCGCTGGTGAGTGCGATCTCGACGAGGCGGGCGATGTCGTTGGGGTGCCCGGCGACGCGACGGAGTTTGTCGTAGCCGAGGCGAAAACCCGACATGAACGGCGCGTAGGGGCCGGCGTTCTCCATGTAGGCATCGGACGCGGCATTGGCCGCTTCGACGAACTCGGTGACGATGTAACCGGGGCGGATGAGCGTCACCCTCACGCCGAAGGGTTTCAATTCGCCGCGCAGGCCGTCGGTGAGCGCTTCGAGCGCGTGCTTGGTGGAGTCGTAGATGCTGGAGAGCGGGCGCGCGATGCGGCCGGCGACGGAGCCGATGTTGACGATGCAGCCGTCGCCGCGCGCGCGCATCTGCGGCAGGACGAGCTGGGTCAGGGCGAGGAGGGAGAAGACGTTGGTCTCGAAATTCCGGCGCACGGCATCGACCGGCACGATTTCGACCGGGCCGCGTGTGCCGTAGCCGGCATTGTTTATGAGCGCGTCGATGCGGCCGAATTTGGCGAGCGCGGCACCGACCCAGCGGCGGCGGTCGGCGTCGACGGTGATGTCGCCCGCGACTGCGAGGACATTGACGCCGGTGCGGTCGAGTTCGTGGGCGAGCGTGTCGAGTCGCTTTTGGCGGCGCGCGGTGATGACGACACGGGCGCCGTTTTGCGCGAGCAGGCGCGCGGTGGCTTCGCCGATCCCGGAGGAGGCGCCGGTGATGAGGACCACCTGACCGGTTAAAAGAGGCATGGTTCTGCAATAGACACCTGCGGGAAAATGAACAGAATTTTGGCGCCGACCTAAGAAACCCGCGCCCGGAACGTCATCTTGGCAAACCCGTCCAATTCAACCCTATGAATTCCTTCCGCATGGCCTTCGTGGCCTTTTCCTTGCTCGCCGCGCTCCGTCTGTCGGCCGCGCCTGTTGATTCATCCATTTCCGCGGTCACCGTTTACGGCGACCGGGCAGTGGTCACCCGCACCACCACGGTCGAGTTGTCCCATGGGCAAACCGAACTGGTTTTTGCAAATCTGCCCGAGTCCCTGGTCGATCAGTCCCTGCAAGTGAATGGCCGGGGCACGTCGCAGGCGGTGATCCTCGACGTGAGTGCGCGGCGCACCTACGTCGATTTCACCCCCAACGCGCGGATGA
>CAMTVF010000046.1:0-5484 GCA_947085115.1 uncultured Opitutaceae bacterium
CGCTGCTCTGTGGTTCAACTGCGCTTTTTAGGATCATAAGGGGCGTTGGTATAAACCAATTCATGAGGCCGGTCTGCTGCTGACAAAGTCCGCAGAGGACCTGCCGACCATCACTTTGGGGCCAGGTGCTGCGCCAGGAGTTCGGCCAGCGCGGCGATCACCGGGGGCTTGCGCACGATTGCCCGAATGCCCGCGGCGAGGAGCGCCTGCTGGCTCGCGGGCTCGATGTAGCCGGAGATCAGGAGCACCGGCAGGTCGGCGCGAAGGGCCAGCAACTGCGACGTAAGTTGCCGCCCCGACAGGCCCGGCATCGCCTGATCGGTAAGCACCAGATCAAACGCCTTCGGATCGCGGCGGAAAAGCTCCAGCGCCTCGCGCGGGTCGCTCTTGAAGGTCACCCGGTATCCGATCCGCTCCAAGATCAGCCGCAGGGACTCGCCGACGATCTGCTCGTCGTCAACGAGAAGGATCGACTGGCCGTTGCCGCGCGGGAGGCCCGCCTGTGCGGGGCACGCAGACAGGCCCGGCTCCGGACTTTGCACCGCAAGCGGCGCCTCGGCCGCCGCGAAGGCCGGGAAGACGATCCTCACCACCGTGCCCTTTCCCTCGGCGCTTTCGACACGGATCGCGCCGGAATGCCCCCGCACGATGCCATGCACCACGGCCATTCCCAGACCAGTGCCACGGCCCGCGGGCTTGGTGGTGTAGAACGGCTCGAAAATCCGCTCGAGGGTCGCCGCATTCATCCCCATGCCGTTGTCGCGCACGGTGAGCCGGACGACGGGCCCCGGCGGCATTTCCGCAATCTCGCCGGGGGCGAGGGCGCCGGCATCGAGTTCGACGACGATGCGCCCGCCGGTCTCCGGCAGGGCATGCCATGCATTCGTGCAGAGATTGACGACGACCTGGTGGATCTGGTCGGCATCGGCAAGCACCGGCGGGCAGTCGGGACTGATCCTGCGCTCCAGTTCGACCATGGCCGGGATCGTGGAGCGAACAAGGTCGCACGCCTCCGCCACGACCGGATGGAGGCGCACCGCCACCAGCTCGCCCGGGTGCCTGCGGCTGAAGGTGAGAATCTGCTTCACCAATCCCTTCGCGCGCGCCCCGGAGGCCGCGATTTTTTCGATCCACGGGCGGGCCGGATGATTCACCGGCAGGTCGAGCCGCGCCAGTTCCACGCAACCGAGGAGCCCAGCGAGGATGTTGTTGAAATCATGCGCGATGCCGCCCGCCAGCGTGCCGAGCGACTCCATCTTGTGCGCATGGCGGAACTGGGCCTCGGCCTTCAGCCGCGCCTCCTCGGCGGCGCGCTGCGCGGTGATGTCGCGCACGGCCGCGACAATGATGAGGCCGTCCTCCGTGTGCAGCGGACCGAGGCTGATCTGTGCGGGAAACACCGAGCCATCCTTGCGCCGGGCGGAAAGCGGGACGAGGCGCTGGCCCATCTCGCGCGGCACCAGGTGCGCGGCGTAGGCCGTGCGGTCCCGTTGGTGCATGCCGCGCAGCGCCTCGGGCACCAACACCTCGATAAGCTGGCCGAGCAGCTCCGCGCGCGGGTAGCCGAAGAGCGCCTCGGCGCGCCGGTTCATGCCCACGATGGCACCCGCCCGGTCGGCCATGACCATGGCGTCGGGCGCGAACTCGAACAGGTCGCGGAACTGGCGCGCCAGACGCACCGCCGCCTCCTCGCCGAGCTTCCGCGCGGTGATGTCCTGCACCGTGCCGCTGGACCGCAGCGGCGTCCCGTCCGCAGCATACTCGGTGACGCCGCGCTCGATGACATGCTTGATCCGGCCGTCGGGGAGAAGCAGGCGGTGCTCGATCTCGTAGGGCGCGTGCTCGCGGACGGAGCGCGTGTAGGCCTCGTCCACCAGTTCGCGATCCCCGGGATGCACGCGCCCGAGGAAGGCCTCATAGGTGGCCTCAAACTGCTGCGGATCCAACTCGAAGATCACGTAGATCATCTCGCCCCAGTGCAGGCGGTCCGCGACGAGGTCGAGTTCCCAGTTGCCGATCAGGGAGAGGCGCTGGGCCTCGCGCAGCCGGGCCTCGCTGGAGACGACGGCGGCCTGGGCGCGCTTCGCCCCGGTGATGTCGCGGACCACCGTCAAGCCGCACGGACGACCATTGAAGGTGACCTGATTCGCATTCAGCAGGACGGTGAAACTCGCGCCGTCATGTCGGCGCATTTCCGCCTCGAAGTCCACCACCTCGCCCTGCGTCCTCATCAGCTCAAGGAAGCGCTCGCGTTCGGCGGCGTCCACCCACATGCCGAGCTCGGCGGACGTGCGGCCGATCACTTGGGCATGCGGGTAACCAAAGGCCGCCTCGGCGGCGGCGTTGATCTGCAAAATGCGCCCGTCGGGGAACGTCGCGCAGATGATGGGCAGCGGGCTCTGCTCGAAGACCCCGCGGAACCGCTCCTCGCTCTCGCGCAGGGCGGCGGTGCGCTCGGCAGCCGCGCGCAGGGCGTCCGCGTAGATGGAACGGACGATCCAGCCTCCCGAGGCGACGGTGAACCCCGTGATGAGCAGGGTCGCAAGCATGAAGAAAACAAACTCCCGCCGCGCGCCTTTTTTGATTGCGTCCGCATTGCGCGCATGGTCCGCGGCGAGGCGGTCTTCCACTTCTTTCATCAGATTGATCCGGGCGGTGCTGGCGTCGAACCAGGAACCGGCCGCGATGCCGAAGCCGCCGGTGCCGGCCTTTTCCAGCGCCGCCTGCCGCATCCGCACTGCGGACTCAACGGCCGGGCCGCGCATTTTCCCCGCATGAAAACGCCGCTGCTCCTCCGAGGCGAAGCCCTCGAAGACCCGCAGAAAAACGTCGTGCGCGGACAGGACGCGGCTGAGGCGGTCGAAGCTGTCGCCGGTGAACCTGTCGGCGGTGAACACCCCGGCGAGCACGGCCCGCTCAATACCGGCCTGCTCCTTGGCCTGCACGAAATTCACGTAGCATGAGATCCCGTCGGCGATGTCGGCATCCTTGCTGAGGCGGGACATGGCGACGACCACCTCGAGCAGGACGGAGATCGTCTGCGTGAAGTAGGCCAGGGAGTCCGCGGCGGCGAGGGAAACCGCGCTGATGCCCGACCGCCGGGCCGGGAGATCGCCGATGGCGTCCATTCCCGCCTTCAATTTCGCCTGGAATGCCGGGCCGAAACGCGCGCCGTCGAAGGTGCGCAGAAGTCCGTTGAGTTGCGCCAGCGCGGCGTCGGTGCTCTGGCGCTGCTCCCGCAACTCGGCGGCGAACCCGACGCCCCCGCTGACGAGAAACACTTGGGATCGTCCCCGTTCTTTCTGCAATTCATGCACCACGTTGCCGATTGACCGCAGCATGGCGGAGTTCTGCTCCAGGGCCACATAGTCCCGGACGGTGCGCCATTTTTCGAGCGAACTGCGGATGCCGAAAAACGCCAATCCCCCCAGCGGCAGGATGAACAGCGCGAATAGTCTCACTGCGAGGAATCTCTTTTTCATCCGCGATGGGTCCGCCACCCCGAAGCTTGCTTCGGCTTGGTTGGAATCATCAGACATGGTGAGCAGACGTTTGCTTGGTCAAATGTCCCGGGGCATCCTTACTGTCGGTAGCGGGGTGTGGGGGCCTCCGCCTTTAACCGGCGGCGCCGCGTCGATCACGGACCGGGCCTCTTCGCCAGTGGTGACAGGACCAGTCACCGCACAGCCCGGCCCGGTCAGCCGATCACACAGTGAGTCGGCGGTGACCGCCTTACTCCTTATCTTCCATAGAGTAACACTCCTTATCAAAAAACCGGGGGGGGGGGTAAAATAGATTGCTCCATCAGCCATGTATGCTAAGTGCTTGTAGCGACATGGAAAAACAAATCCAGCCGCAAGATTTTTCCGGTCAAACTATTAGGATGCGCAGGGGTTGCGGTAGAGAGATTCCCTGAATGAGCGTCCGCCGGAGCCGGCCGATTCCGCGATCAACCGCCACCCTTTCCCGATGCCCCGCACGCGCCCAAGACGAGCAAGACCGCGAAAACGCCGGGGGTGGCTTGATTTTCCGCGCGATTTTCACGCGGCGGGGCAAGGCACGATGCAATGGCAGGACTCCTGCGCCTTGCCCTAAAAAGCACGGGGGCACCGGTTCACTGCGGACAGAGCGATCTTGTCGCGGTCAGCCCCGACGCAGTCGTAACGATTCAGAAATGGCGCCCACAAAACACACGAACGACACGAAACAGGAGGGTGACCGGAGGCTATATCCCGCCTCGCGAACGCACTCACCGAATGGGGAACATCCCGGTAAACGTCCCTTATACCAACGCCCCTTATGATTTGCACTATGGAACAGCATGCGATGGGCAGGGCGCGCCCGCTGGGCGCGCCGTCAGGACTCTGCTGGCCAGCAGAGCGGACGGCCCGGCGGCGCGAAGTGCAATCGCCTTCGCGGTCCGTCCCTACCGGCGCTGCTGCGGCCAAAGTCCAAAAGCTTCGGGCGTTTGGTATTATCCTAGAAAACGCAGTTGGACACAGAGAACACGGAGGCAAACAGGGAGAGCGCAGAGTCTTGCACCGGAATGAACGCTGGGTCAGCATTCACTTGGCAGGTGAAGGCCGGATTTCCGAGACCGTATCCCGAAGTATTTCTCCGTGAACTCTCTCGGGACTCTGTGACCTCTGTGACAAGATTGAACTGCGGAATTTAGGATTATGATCCTAAAAAGCGCAGTTGAACCACAAGAGCACAGAGGTAATTCCGGCAGAAGGATGGAAAAGCCGCTTCATCTGGCAGGTGAAATTCCATTGGCTCGATTTGCTCCGTCAAGTTTCTAGTATTACTTTGTGATGTTCCTCGCAAAATGGGGGCGACTCCGATTGTAACCTATTAGGTTACAATCACTGTGGGAATCAGCGAAATCCCGACAGTGAATCTCACAGAGTAACGCTAGCTCTGTGTCCTTTGTGTCTCTGTGGTTCAAGTCCAACTGAGGGATTTGGGATGATTGAGACTACCGGGCATGATTTGACGGGTGGGGCGCGACCGCGACGAGTGCAGGGCCTTGGCGGCGGCAAGTGCGCCAGCCTTGACGGCTGGGCGCGCCGCGAGGATCCTGCTGCTGGCGCTACTGCGCCAAAAATCCAAGGCTTAATACCAATCGCCCGAAGGAAATGGACTATAGAACGAATGCGCAATGGGAATAGGGGCGCACCCTATCCCATCGCATGCTGTTCCATAGTGCAAATCATTCACTTCTTGGTGGGCATCAAAACCGGCTGCCTGCAGCCCTGGTTTTCATTCGTGTCCCTTCGTGTTCATTCGCGGTTCAATTGAATGGATCCGGCTTAGCCGTAACGATGCAGCAGGAAACCACGAATGGACACCAATGAACACCCATTCGGAAGAGGCTGGGGAAAGGCGGGGAAAGAAAATCATTCACTTCTTGGTGGGCATCAAAACCGGCTGCCTGCAGCCCTGGTTTTCATTCGTGTCCCTTCGTGTTCATTCGCGGTTCAA
>CAMTVF010000047.1:0-17300 GCA_947085115.1 uncultured Opitutaceae bacterium
CGGATACAGAGACTTGCATGACAATGTCGCGGTCAAAACCTTTCGCCTGCGAGGTGAAGATCGACAGGATTCTTAAGGGATTCGAAATCCGTGCCATGGTTTCAACTGCATTTTCTTGACTGAACCGTTACGGCTACGCGTCGACGGCGAATATCTGCACGGACTCGGTCTTGCCTTTCACGGTGACGCCGCCGAGGGGGCGCAACGATGCGCTTTGGGCGGCCGCCGTGGTGGCGCTGACGATGATGCGCGTGGCGTGGGCGGGGTCCTTGGTGAGCGCTTCGAGGCGGGCGGCGAGATTCACGGCGTCGCCGACCACGGTGTAGTTAAGGCGTGTCTTTGAGCCCATGTTGCCTGCAATGACCTGGCCGGTGCTGATGCCGATTCCGATGGCGAGTGCAGGTTTGTTTTCGAGCGCGAGTTCGCGGTTGAGCGTGTCGAGGGCGAGGGCCATTTCGCGGGCGGCGGCGACGGCGCGCGCGGCGGAATCGGGTTGGGCGACAGGCGCGTCGAAGAGAGCCATAACGGCGTCGCCGATGTATTTGTCGATCACGCCGTCGTGTTTTTCGACGACCGCGCTCATGCGATCAAGGTAGCGATTGAGCAGGGCGAGGAGTTCGGTTGGCGGCAATTTTTCACTGAGGGTGGTGAAGTCGCGCAGGTCGGGAAAGAGAATGGTGACTTCGCGCACCTCGCCGCCGAGTTGCAAATCGGAGTGCAGGAGCTGCGTGGCGATTTCGGGCGAAACGACTTTGCCGAGCAAGTCGCGCACGCGGTCGCGCTCGGCGAGGCCGTTGGTCATGTGATTGAAGGCGGTGGCGAGTTCGCCGAGTTCGTCGGCGCGCTGGAGATCGAGTTGGCGCGTGTAATCGCCAGTCGCGACATGCTGGGTGTGCGCAGCGAGTTGTTGCACAGGGCGACTGACGTTGCGCGCAAGACCGAGCGCGGCGAGGATGGCGATGACGAGGCCGATGACGGTGTCGTAGATGATGGTTTGCTCGAGGAGCCGTGACGGGGCGAGTTGCACTCGGAGGGAGCGTTGCAGGGCGATGAGTGCGGCTCGGCGCTTTCGAGTGGCAGCACGCGAATGGCGGTGACGTAGTCTTCAGCCTGTAAACGCAGGAGGCGCGCGTCGGCGCGCGGATTCTGGCGTGCCAGTTCGTCGGCGAGCGGCACCGGTAACGTGCTCGCAAGAATTCGCGCCTCGCTGCCACCGGAGAGAAACGTAACTTCGACATCGGCGCTGGCTTTCAGTTCGGCGGCAGTGGCGGCGTTGATCGGAAAACCGATGCCGACCCACGCGACGACGATGGGCGGCGGCGCCAGCAGCGGCACGAGCACGATCTGATGGAGTTCGCCGTCGAAATAGCCGTAGCCCGAAGCCTGTTGCGCTTCGGCGTCTTCTGCGGTGGAGATCAAGGCGCGGAACGGCGCTAGGTCATCCGCCGAGATCGCGCTCCGCGTGCCCGAGAGCAAATCGCCTGTGGGATCAAGGAGCAGAATGAGCGGCGCCTGAATGCGGCCCTGGTAGGAGGTCAACGCGGACCGGGCGGTCGGCGCGCTGAATTCGTCCGTGAGGAAGAGTTGCTTCATCGCGTAGTCATTCGCCATCAGACGGGCGGCGAGCAGCAGGGCTTCCTCGCGCCGGTGGGTGGAAACTTCGAATTGGCGCGAGGCGCGGGTAAGGGCGTCGTCGATCGATGTGAGCGCGTTGGAACGGTTGGCGTGCGCGACGATGAGAAACGTCGCGATCTGCAGCGCCGCGACCAAGCCGACGATGAGCACGAGCAGGCGCGTGCGAAAGTGGCGGAAGCGAAACCAATGCGTCATCGGTGCGCGGGGTGGGGCAGGTGGTGAGGCAAGCCTGTCGGGCGTCAATAACCGCCGGACTTGCCTTCGAGTGAGCGGCAGATGCGCCGGTCGGGTTTGAGTTTCAACTGGTATTCGAGCGGACCGACGCCGTCGGCGAAAGTAACTTCTTGCACGTGGGGCGCGCCCAGTTGCGGGTGCCATACCTCGACGCGGTAGCGTCCGCTCGGGGCCATCAATTTCGCCGTGCCGGTGGCGTCTGTCTTGGCGAAGTGCGGCGTTGGCAACACGACGATGTAAGCGATCATCCAATCGTGAATGTTGCACCCCAGCGTGATGATACCGGGCTGGTCGAAGAGCACGGACTCATGTGCGCCGGGCGCATAGAGCGGCTTCTCAAAACGCTTCGCCTTCGAGAGCGAGTAGATGTGGTGCTGGATGTCGTCGCGGTTGGGAAATTCAACCAGCGTGCCGACGCGGATGACCGTGACGTAGGGCGTGTATTCCTGGTCCTGCTGGCTGATTTCGATCAACTGATCCGACGGTGGCGGGGTCGCAGCCCCGTCCAACGCGTAGAGTGCGATTACGGCATCCGGCCCCGCCCCGCCCCTTGCGTCCTTGATGATGGCACTGACATGCGTGGCACCGTTGACACGGAGGACGAGCAGACAGATAGCGAATATCGATTCGGTTGACGACGCGCACGCTCTCGTAGCGCAGCGGAATGCGCGTGTGTTCGGAAAGCGCGAAGGCCATCTCTCCCCACCAAAAATCCGCCGTGCAATCGACGCGATAGGCCACCCAACCCGGCCCGAAGGTGTGCGTGGTTTCCCACGGAATGCTGTTGTAATAATTGCTCACCACCGAGCCGAAGCCGCCCGTGATCGCCTGATTCCAGATGGGCCATGCCGCATTCGCGACCAAGCGGCCCCACTGGCGTGCGGCACCGGCGCCCAGCGTCCAACGCTCGTTGACATTCCAGTGGGTCTCCACGGCGAGACGGCGGTTTTGCAGGTCAAACGTGGTGTGCGCGGCGTCAAATTTCCCCCAACCGCCCGATGCGCTGAGACGCCATTCCGGCGTGAGGCGCTTGCTGCCCGATCTCAGCGCCAAACTCGCCCACTGAAATCCGCGAAGAACCTGAAATTCTCCGCCCACGCAACGGAAGCCTGCATACGATAATCCACAGCGAGGAGCGCCAATGGCGCGGCGGCGAAAAGAAGGCTGAGGACGCGAGCGCGCATTATTCGAGAAGCGGAGCCAGTATTTTCCAAACGGTCTCGGCCAAGATTCGATGGCCTTCCTCGGTGGGGTGGATGCCGTCAGGCAAATTGAGGCTCGGGATTCCGCCGACACCCTCAAGGAGGAAAGGAATCAACACGATGTCATTCTTGGCCGCGAGATCGCGGAAAATTTGAGTGAACCCTTCCGTATAGGCCACGCCCATGTTGGTCGGGATCTGCATGCCGGCCAGCACGATGATCATGCGGGGATTGCGCGCTCGCAGGCGATCGATCATGGTTTGGAGATTGGCTTGAGTATGTTCGAGCGGTGTGCCGCGGAGGCCGTCGTTGCCACCGAGCTCAATGACGAAGAGATCGACCTTCTGGCGGAGGATCCAGTCGAGCCGGCGGAGGCCGCCCGCCGTGGTCTCGCCACTGAGTCCGGCGTTGATGACGCGCCACGCCCCGGGCTTGGCGGCTTCGATGCGGTCTTGGATCAGGGCAGGGTAGGCCTCGGCGGAATCGATCCCGTAACCTGCGGTAAGACTGTCGCCGAAAAACAGCATCGTTTTTGTCTCAGCCACCGCGGTCGTCGCCAGCGCCAGCGCCACGCACCATGCGCTGACCCGTCCGGCCCCGTGAAACAGCCGCCGGACGAACATCTTTGCACTTTCCGAAGGGTTGGGTGTGTTACTGCGCATTCTCCGAACATGAGTGTCCAATCCATCCTGAAAGTCCAGCGTCTCACCAAAACCTATGCCACGGCGGCAGGGGACCTGACGGTGTTGAAAGAAGTCACCTTCGCCCTCGAGCCCGGCGCGACCTGCGCCATCGTCGGCCCGTCGGGCAGCGGCAAGACCACGCTCCTTGGCTTGTGCGCGGGCCTGGATCAACCGAGCAGCGGCAGCGTGCTGCTCGCGGACCGGGAGATCGGGCACCTGTCCGAGGACGAGCGCGCCCTGGTGCGCAACGGACACGTCGGTTTTGTTTTCCAGAATTTTCAACTCATCCCGACGCTTACGGCGTTGGAGAACGTGCTCGTGCCGCTGGAGCTGCGTGGCGAGCAAGGCAAGGAAGAGGAAGCAACCGCCCTGCTCACGCGCGTGGGTCTCGGTGATCGCCTCGATCATTATCCGATGCAGCTTTCGGGCGGCGAGCAACAGCGCGTGGCGCTGGCGCGCGCGTTCATCAACCGCCCGAGCATTCTGTTCTGTGATGAACCGACCGGCAATCTCGATGGCGACACGGCGCATGCGATGGTTGAACTCATCTTCGGTCTCAATCGCGAGCGGGGCACGACGCTCGTGCTCGTGACGCACGACCTCGAGCTTGCGCGGCAGACGCAACGCATCATCCGGCTGCGCAACGGCGGCGTCATCTCCGACGAACTCACCGGGTGAGCCGGACGATCGGGTCACCACGAAATACACGAAACACACGAAAAACGGGCCTTCAATCATGACTGAGATCATCTATCGCGAAGAGTCCTACAAAATCATGGGGGCCTGTTTCGAGGTTTATACGGAGAAAGGGTGTGGTTTTCTCGAAGCGGTTTATCAGGAGAGTCTGGAACTGGAATTCGAAGACCAAGGGATTCCCTTCGTGGCCCAGCAGAAATTGTCGCTTTCCTACAAGGGGCGGACGTTGCGACAAACCTACGAGCCCGATTTTCTATGTTATGGGAAAATCATTTTGGAAATCAAAGCGGTCACCCATTTGACCGACGGGCACCGGGCACAAGTGCATAACTACCTCCGCGCGACGGGACACCGGCTCGGTATTCTGGTCAACTTCGGTCATTATCCCAAGGCGGAGGCCGAAAGGATCGTCCTCTGAACCCTTTCGTGTCTTTGGTGTATTTCGTGGTGCCCCGTTCCGACCTTTTTTCATGAACTTCATCCTCAAAATGGCGTGGCGCGATACGCGGGCTTCGCGGCGCCGGCTGGTGTTGTTTTCGCTCGCGATCGTGCTCGGCATCGCGTCGCTCGTGGCGGTCGGCTCGCTCCGCGATAATCTGCGCAGCGCCGTCGAGGACCAGACCAAGGCATTGCTGGGTGCCGATCTGACGATCACGTCGCGGGCGGCGCTGTCACCGGAGGCAGAACAATTCATAGCCGGGCTCGGCGGCGAGCAGGCGCGGGAAGTCACCTTCAATTCCATGTTGGTCATCCCGGCAAGTGGCGCCACGCGCCTCGTGCAGGTGAGGGCGCTCGGGGGCGGATTTCCCTTCTATGGCGAGTTTGCAACCAATCCAGCCGGCGCGCGCGCGGAACTGCGGGGCGGCATGAATGCGGTGGTCGAGGAGAGTCTGGTGGTGCAGTTCGGGCTCAAGGCCGGTGACCGCGTAAAACTTGGCGCGGGGGAATTTTATCTGGCTGGAGGCTTGAGCAAAGTCCCGGGCGAATCCGCGGCCGTGGCGACTCTCGCGCCGCGGGTCTTCATTCCGCTGGCTTCGGTGGGTGAGACGGGCTTGGTGCAGGCCGGCAGCTTGGCGCGCTATCGCGTCTATTTGAAATTCGCGCCGGGCTATGACGTCGAGAAACTCGTGGCGGACCTGCGCGGCCGTTTCCGCGAATTGCGCCTGGGTTTTGACACGGTCGAGGAGCGCAAGCGCGAACTCGGCAACGCCATCAGCAGCGTCAATTCGTTTTTGATGCTGGTTGGGTTTGCGTCCCTCTTCCTCGGGGCGATCGGCGTGGCGAGCGCCATCCATGCGCACGTGCGGCAGAAGATTCCAACGGTCGCGATGCTGCGGTGTCTGGGCGCGAGCGCACGCACCAGCTTTGCGATCTATCTCCTGCAGGGCGTGGGGCTCGGTCTCGTCGGTGCCCTGGGCGGGGCGATTCTTGGCGTCGCCGCGCAACTCGTGTTGCCTTCGCTGTTGCAGGATTTCCTGCCGTTTGCCTTCAGTTCGGCGGTTTCCTGGCCCGCGGTGTGGAGTGGGGTCGGCGCGGGCGTGGTGATCAGCGTGCTCTTCGCGCTCCTGCCCTTGATGGAAGTGCGGCATGTGTCGCCGTTGCTGACGTTGCGCTCCGGTTTCGCCAAGAACGGCCCGAAGCGCGACTGGCTCCGCGTGGGCTTGGTCGTGGTGATTTTGGCGGCCATCTTTGGCTTTGCGATCTGGCAGACGGGTCGCTGGCCATGGGGTGTCGGTTTCGCCGGGGCCTTGTTGACGGGCTTCGCGGTGCTGGCCGGACTGGCGAAGTTGATTGCGTGGGTGGCGAAGCGGTTGAACTTGCGCCGGCTGCCGTTCGCGTGGCGCCAGGGCGTGGCCAATCTCCATCGACCGAACAACCGCACGGTGCTGCTGCTCGTGTCGCTCGGCATGGGCACATTCCTGATGATGACGCTTTACCTGACGCGAGACACCTTGCTCGGCCAGTTGCGCATCATGGGCGGCGCGGATCGTCCGAATTTGATGCTGTTTGATATTCAGGATGACCAGATCGGCTCCCTTGCACGGGTGCTGGCGGAGAACGGAGCGCCGGTGAAACAGCAGGCGGCGATCGTGACCATGCGAATCAGCGGCCTGAAGGGTCGGCCGATCGCCGAGGTGCTCAAGGACCCCTCTCTCCGCGTGCCAGGGTGGACCTTGCGGCGGGAATATCGTTCGACTTACCGCGGGGAACTTGGCGCGACCGAGAAAGTCGTGTCGGGTGAGTTCGCCGGGAAGGTGCCGCCGGGCGCGGCGCTCGTGCCGGTGTCCGTCGAACAGTCGCTCGCGAAGGATCTCGGCTTGGTCGTGGGTGACGAAATCGAATTTGATGTGCAGGGCGTGCCCATCAAGACGGTCGTCGGCAGTTTGCGTGAGGTGGACTGGCGGCAGATGTCGCCCAATTTCTTTATCGTGTTTCCGGAGGGTGTGCTGGAGCCGGCGCCGAAGTTTCACGTGATGGCGGTGCGCGCCGCAGACACCGCTCAGTCGGCCCGCGTTCAACAGGCGGTCGTGCAACAGCACCCGAACGTGTCGGCCATCGACTTGGCGCTGATTATGCAGACGATCGACGGCGTTTACACCAAGGCCTCGTTCGTCGTGGAATTCCTCGCGCTCTTCACGGTGGTGACCGGTGTGGTGGTGCTGGCAGGCGCGGTGTTGATCGGGCGGCATCAGCGCGTGCGCGAGAGCGTGTTGTTGCGCACACTCGGTGCAACCAAGCGGCAGGTGAACCTCATCATGCTCGCGGAGTATCTTGCGCTCGGCACGCTTGGCGCGGCGGTGGGGGCGGTGCTCGCGATCGGCGCGAACTGGGGCTTGGCGAAATTCATCTTCAAGATGAACTGGGTCACGCCGGCGCCTGAGGTGCTGGTGCTCGGGTGGGCGGCGGTGAGCATCGTGACGGTCGTGACAGGGCTGCTCTCCAGCCGTGGCATTTGCGATCACCCGCCGCTCGAGGTGTTGAGGCAGGAAACCTAGTATTACTCTGGAAGGTTCACTGCCGTGATTTCGCTGATTCCCAGTGGGGATGTAACCTAATAGGTTACAAGTGGAGTCGCCCCCATTTTGCGAGGAACATCACAAAGTGATACTAGCCGGGCGCGGCCGGGGGATCATTTCGGGCTTGTGCGACCGGCGGAGTTGCGACGGATTTGTCTTCCATGACCGCCCGTCACCTCACCTTTCATTACACCCTGCGCGACGGGGACGGACGCGTCCTTGATACGTCGCGCGGCGCGCGGCCCTTGGAATGCGTCGAAGGGGCCGGGCAGATCATTGAGGGGCTGGAAGGTGCCTTGCGCGGCCTGCAACCCGGTGAGCAACGCCAGGTCGTCGTGCCGCCGGAAACAGGCTATGGTTTGCCCGACGAATCATTGGTGCAACGCGTCCCGCGGTCGGCGTTGCCGGTGGATGAAATCAACGTGGGGGATCAGTTTCAAACCGGCCCGGATCGCCACGCGCCGGTGGTCCGGGTGGTCGCGATCGAAGGCGAGCACGTGACGCTTGATGCCAACCACCCGCTGGCGGGGCAGGAGCTGCATTTCGACGTCGAGCTGACGGCCGTCCGCCCGGCGACCAAGGAGGAATTGCAGGCCGGGCGAAGCGATAGGTCTCTTTGACGGTATTGCCACCGGAAGTTCGATCCCTATCTTCGCGCGCAATGAAAGTCCTCGGCATCGATATTGGTGGTTCCGCCTTTAAGGGCGCGCCAGTGGAAACCACCACGGGGCTCCTGTTGGTCGATCCGTTTCGCGTGCCGATTCATTCACCCTGCCCGCGTGCCGAGGGACTCGCGGCGGCGCGGAAGATTGCCCGGCATTTCGATTGGGCCGGGCCGATTGGAATCGGATTTCCCGGGGTGGTGCATGACGGGTGGATTGGGGCGGTGGGAAATCTGGGTTTTGCCTGGCAACAACAGCCGGGCGCCAGGATTTTTGCCCGCGCCACCGCCTGCCCCGTGAAGTTGGTGAATGATGCCGACGCCGCGGGCCTCGCCGAAATGCGGTTTGGCGCGGGACGCGGCCGGAAGGACACGGTGTTGATGCTGACCTTTGGCACCGGCATAGGCTCGTCGCTGTTCCATCATGGCGAACTTTTTCCGAATGCCGAATTTGGTCACATCCCGTGGCGCGGGCGGCCGATCGAGAAGTTCGCGTCGGCCGCGGTGCGCGAACGGCTCAAGCTCGACTGGCGCGAATGGACGGAACGGGTGAATGTCTATCTCGACGCCGTGGAACGACTGGTGTCGCCGGATCTGATCATCATCGGCGGCGGCGTGAGCAAACGGCACCAGGAGTGGTTCAAATATTTATGCACGAAGGCGCGCGTCGTTCCGGCCAAATTGCACAACGATGCCGGGATCGTCGGCGCGGCGTTGGCGGGGGAGTGAGGCAATGGCCGCCCGGGTGTTGATTGTGGGGCAGGGGCTCGCGGGCACGGCACTGGGCTTGGCGCTGGAGGAAGGCGGCGTCGATTTTGTCATCGCGAGCGCGGGTCATGATGATGCCGCGTCGCGGATTGCGGCTGGCTTGATCAATCCGGTGACCGGTCAACGCTGGGTGAAGAGCGCGCAGATCGACCTACTGTTGCCGATGGCCGAGTCCGCTTATCGCCGCTGGGAAATGCGGTTGGGCGTGAAGCTATGGCATCCGCTGGCGATGACGCGTCTCTTTCGCGATGCCGAGGAACGCAGCCGGATCGAACGCAAGATCGCGGAGGGGGACCTCGCGCCGTTTGTCGGTGCGCAGACGGAGCGCGGTGTCGAAATCACCGGCGCGGCGTGGGTGGATTTGCCGGGAATGCTGGGGGCGGCGGAGCGGATTTGGAACGCGGGCGGGAAGTTGCGTCACGCGCGGATTGAGGCGGCCGACCTGGAAGGGGATGGGTCGGGTGTCATGTGGCAGGGCGAACGGTTTTCCGCTGCCGTGTTGTGCACCGGCGCAGACCGGCTCGCGCGCGGGATGTTTGCCCATCTGCCGTTTGTGCCCGCGAAGGGAGAACTTATTTCCGTGCAAGGGGAGGGCATCCCGGCCGGGCGGGTGGTTAATCGCGGCCGGTGGATTCTAGGAGATGAGATGGGATGCGGGCGGGTCGGTGCCACCTACGAACGAGGAAGCGACGATACGGAGATTACCGGCGCGGCGAGGGACGAGCTGTTGCGCGACGCGCAGGAAATCACGGGCGGCACGTTGCGCGTGGTCGGCCAAACCGCGGGCGTGAGGCTCACGTTGCCCGATCGCGCTCCGGTGGCCGGTTGGCGGAATTCGGACGAACGGATTGGTGTGCTGGGCGGGTTGGGTTCCAAGGGGGCGCTGTGGGCGCCGATGTTGTCCAAGAGTTGGAGTGATAAACTGGCACGGACAGGGCAGCGGTTCCCCGCAATGATCGACGTTGAACGTTTCAGGATCTGATGACGAAAAACTCGGGATGGCACGCGCATTGAACTGCGCCAGGTTGCGCGCTCGAATGTTTCACCATCAGCGGTTTGTGCTCGCCAAGCCTTGGCCCCGAATAGGAGCGTCGCACCCCGCCCATCCCGCTCGACATCCGTTTATCCCAAAAACAACTGCGACTCAGCCGCTTTTACCGTGTATTGACGCTGTGCTGTTGCACCGACCTTGTCTGTGCTACGCCAATTGCCCTCTCGGTTTGCTTTTCCATTCCAATCATTGAAAACCATGTCCTCCGACGCTACCCAGACTGTGGCCAAGCCTTCTGCTGCCGCTCCCAAGAAGAAATCGCGCAAGCGCCTCTATCTCGCCCTTGGCGGCGTCGCGCTCCTCGTGGTGCTCGTGATCGCGGCCGTCGGCAAGAGCCGTGGTGAAGTGAAGCCCACCATGGTCACACTCGACAAAGCCTTCGTGAAGACCATCACCCACGTCGTCACCGCCACCGGCAAGGTGCAGCCCGAAACCGAGGTGAAAATCTCCCCTGAAGTGGCGGGCGAACTCATCGAGATCGCAGTCAAGGAGGGGGCGACCATCAAGAAGGGAGCCCTGTTGGTGCGGATCAAGCCCGACTTCTACCGGGCGCAATTGGAGCAGCAAGACGCCTCACTCGCGTCAGCTCGCGCCAACAGCGTCCTCAGTCAGGCTCGCTTGGACAAGGCCGAGCAGGACTTCAAACAAAGCAACGATCTTCATGGGAAGAAGCTGATCTCCGACGCCGAGTTCCTCATCGCACGCACCAACTTGAACGTCGCGCGCGCCGACTACGATGCTTCGCTCGCTCAAATCCGCCGCACCGAAGGCTCCGTCGACCAGGCCCGCGATCAACTGGCCAAAACCACGATGTATTCGCCGATCGACGGCTCCATCAGCTCGCTCACGAGCGAAGTCGGTGAACGCGTTGTCGGCACCAACCAGTTTGCCGGCACGGAGATCATGCGCATTGCCAATCTCAATAGCATGGAAGTGCGGGTGAAGGTGAACGAGAACGACATCGTCAACGTGAAGGTGGGCGATCGCGTCGTCGTGACCGTGGATGCCTTCCCCGGCCGCCGCTTTGAAGGCAAGGTTCGCGAGATCAGCAGCTCGGCCCTCAGCGTCGGCGCCACCGGCAGCTCTGCCGCAGCGCTGGCTGCGTCTGCTTCGGATGATGTGACGAATTTCCTGGTGAAGATCAGCATCACCGAGCGCGACGCACGTTTGCGCCCCGGCATGAGCGCGACCGTGGATATCGAAACCGAGACGGTCGCCAACGTCGTTGCCGTTCCAATCCAGAGCGTCACCGTGCGCGCCGAGGGCGGCAAATCCTCCGAGGAATTGCAGAAGGAACGCGCCAAGGAGGCCAAGGAGCGATCCGGCAATGACCTCGATCTCGTCACCGAGCGCGATGAAGCCCGCCGCAACCTCGAACGCCTGCAACGCGTCGTCTTCGTCAAGACCGGCGACAAGGTCGTCATGCGCAAAGTCGAGACCGGCATCGCCGACAACACTCACATTGAAGTGAAGGAAGGCGTCAAAGTCGGCGAGGAAATCGTCTCCGGCAGCTACGCCGCCATCAGTCGCCATCTAAAGGACGGTGCCAAAGTGATGATCGAGAAGCCCAAGAAGGACGAAAACAAGTAATCGGTCGAACGCGCTTCAAACTGCGTTCCATTCCAATACCCATGACTTCGCTCGCCCCCACCAAGCCGTTCCAGCGCACCTATCGCCCGCCGGGCCCCCTCGTCATCGATATCGAGGGTGTCACCAAGCTCTACAAGATGGGAGAGGAAATTGTGCATGCCCTGCGCGGCGTCGCGCTCCAGGTGCATCGCAACGAATACATCGCCATCATGGGGCCGTCGGGCTCTGGCAAGTCGACACTGATGAACATGCTCGGCTGCCTCGACACCCCGACCAACGGACACTATCAGTTCAGCGGCAAGGACGTTTCCAGCATGACCGACGACGAACTCGCGGATATCCGCAATCGCGAGATCGGTTTTGTTTTCCAGACCTTCAACCTCCTGCCGCGCTCGACCTCCCTCGCCAACGTCGAACTCCCGCTGATCTACGCGGGTATGGGCCATGACAAGCGCCGGGCTCAAGCAATCCACGTTTTGGAAAGCGTCGGCCTTGGTGATCGCATGGGCCACAAACCCAACGAACTCTCCGGCGGCCAGCGCCAGCGGGTCGCCATCGCCCGCGCCCTGGTCAACAATCCCTCCATCATCCTTGCCGACGAACCGACCGGCAACCTCGACTCCCGCACCGGCGAGGAAATCATGCAGCTCTTCGAGGATCTCTATGCGCAGGGCAACACCATCATTGTTATTACGCACGAGGAAAACATTGCCCGGCACGCCCGGCGCATCGTCCGCTTGCGCGACGGCCTGATCGAATCAGACGAACGACAAACCTGAGCGCTGTCCCGGACCCTGTGCGCCAGGCATCGGGCAATTCCCACCACCTCTCTCCATGATCCGCTTCTTCTACGAGTTCTCCGAGTCGTTCCGAATTGGGTGGGCGCAGATTCTCGCCAACAAACTGCGGTCCGTGCTCACCGCGCTGGGCGTTATCATCGGCATCGTGGCAGTGACCCTCATGGGCACCGCGATTCGCGGTATCGACACGGGCTTTCAAAACAGCCTCGCGATGCTTGGCGACGATGTCCTCTACGTGCAAAAATGGCCCTGGGGTCCGGTGGACGACTGGTGGAATTACAGCAATCGTCCGAACATCAAGCCGCAGGACGCCGCGCCGCTCAACCGCATCATTCAATCGACATCGAACTCTTCCTTGGAAATCGCTGTGCCCGTGGTGGGCAGCGGCCGGTCGGTGAAGCTCGGCGACGCGAAACTCAACGGCGTGTTTATCATAGGCACCGAGGCGGACTATGCCCGCATCAGCGGAGCGGAATACCAGGAAGGTCGCCTGTTCAACGATACCGAGGCTGGTGCCGGGCGCGAGGTCTGCGTCCTGGGCTTCGACATTGCGCAGGCGCTCTTTCCGACACGTTCCCCGATCGGCCAGATGGTCACCATTGGCGGACATCCGTTTGAAGTTGTCGGGGTCTTCGCGAAACAAGGCGAGTTTCTTGGGCTCTTCAGTTTCGACAATCAGACGGTTGTGCCGCTCAAGGCCTACCAGAAATATTTCTCCACCCGCCGGGGCGCCGAGCTGCGTGTGAAGATGAGGGACAAGAACAATCTCGTGGGTTCGCGGGATGAACTGATCGGCGCCATGCGTCGGGTGCGCGGCCAACTGCCGGGTGAGCGCGATAATTTTACCATCAACGAGCAACAGGCGTTCAAGGCCCAGCTCGATCCCGTGAAGCAAGGCATTGCCATTGCGGGTCTCTTCATCACCGGCCTGTCGCTTTTTGTCGGCGCGATTGGCATCATGAACATCACGTTCGTTTCCGTGAAGGAGCGCACGAAGGAGATCGGCACGCGCAAGGCGCTCGGTGCCCGCCGCCGTTCGATTCTGATGCAGTTCCTGATTGAAGCCGTGTCGATCTGCCTCATCGGCGGGGCCGTTGGCATGGTGGTATCGTTCGGGCTTTTCCTCGGCATTCAACAGGCCGCCCCCAGTTTCCCCGTCGAGTTTTCCCCCGACCTCGTGCTGGTGAGCATGGTCGTGTCGGTGGTCACCGGGGTGGTTTCCGGTTTTGCCCCGGCCTACGGCGCGTCCCGCCTCGATCCCGTTGTCGCCTTGCGCTACGAATAACCAGTCGTCACCCAGACCATGAACCCTGTTGAAATCCTCAAGATGGCGCTCGGCTCGCTCGGAGTGAACAAGCTCCGTTCGATGCTCACGATGCTGGGCATCACGATCGGCGTGTTTTCCGTCATAGGAGTCATGACTGCGGTGACCGCGCTGCGCTCGTCGATCGAGTCGGGACTGAGTTTCCTAGGCACGAACATATTTCAGTTCGCCAAGTTCCCGGTCACTGGCGGCGGCAATGACAACAGTCGCCGGCGCTATGAGCTGCGCCGCGACATCACCCTCGATCAGGCCATGCGCTACCAACGCCTGATGGAGGAGGTTGCCACGACCGTCTGCCTAAAGGTCTTTGATCGTTCCGGTCCCCACGCCTCCTACAAGAACCGGAAAACCACTCCGGGACTCACCTTCACGGGCACGAACGAACATTTTCTCACCGCCAACCAGTATGCCATTGCGACCGGGCGCAATTTCACCGCGGGGGACATCGAGTTGGCGCGACCGTTGGTCGTCATCGGCCAGGACCTCGTGACGAAACTCTTTCCGTCGGAGAACCCGCTCGGCAAACAGATCAAGGTCCGGGACCGCCCCTACACGGTCATCGGCACCTTCGCGGCGAAGGGAAGCTCCTTTGGCGGCAACAGTGACTCGATCGCGATGATCCCGATCACCCGATTTCTTACCGATTTCGGCAGTGAACGGATGACGGTCAACATCGCCACGCAGGCCCTCTCGCAGACGATTTACAACGAGACCATCGACAAGGGCATCACGGCCATGCGCATCGTGCGCGGTCTGCGGCCCGACCAGGAAAACGATTTCGAGCTCTACTCGAACGACTCGCTGGTTTCGATCTTCGCCAAGGTCGCCGACATCATTGCGGCCGGCTCGTTCGTCATCAGCGGCATCGCCCTGCTCGCGGCGGGGGTCGGCATCATGAACATCATGCTCGTGAGCGTGACCGAACGGACCAAGGAGATCGGCATCCGGAAGTCCATCGGCGCGCGGAAGAAAAATATTTTGACTCAATTTCTCATCGAATCCGTGGCGATCTCCCTCATGGGCGGCGTCGCAGGCATTCTGCTCGGCGTGCTTGGAGGCAACGGACTCGCCCTTGCGCTCAAGGCCTCGGTGGTTTTCCCCTGGGACTGGGCGGCCATCGGTCTGATCGTCTGTTCGGCCATCGGCATCGGCTTCGGTTTTTATCCGGCGTGGAAGGCGGCGTCGCTCGATCCCATCGAAGCGCTTCGGTTTGAATAGTCGCAATCGCGTGATCGCTGCCTAATTGCGATTGTAGCGGTGCGACCGCCCGGCTTGGATGGTCGCAACGTGCAACTCAAGATTCGGTTCAATTCTGCGCTCCGCCGCGAGTTCGCTCCCGGTGACCGCCGTCGGTGGTTTCTGTGGTCAGTTGCGTTGCGTGTTGATCTTCGCGCAGTGTCCATTTGGACCTTTGAGGTCTACTGGCGGCGCTTGTTGCTCGGTTCACTCGCCGTGATGATGGCGGGCTACCTCGGCGCGACGACCGCGCTGTTTTTCTGGCTTGGGCGAAACCCTCAGAATCAGGTGGGTTGGACCGATATTCTCCTCGCTCCGGCGCGGTGGGAGCAATTTCGCGAACGACGCGGTGACACCGCCATTGCCACGGCGTTGGTCCGTCTGAAGGAGCGCGATTACGTGGAGGGCTTTCATGGGCTTCGCGTCGGTCTCGCCCGGTCGCCCGGAAATGTGGACGGACGCACCACCTTGGCGGGCCTCTACAGCGGACATGACCCGGCGCAGGCGCTCAAGGTGCTCGAAGCGGGTTTGGATGTCTCGGCGAACGATCCGGAGTTTCTGCGCGTGCTGCTTGGCTTTTACTCCATCCATCAAGCGCAGAATCGGGCGATTGAAGTGATCACTGCGCTCCTCGCTCCCGCGCGCCAACCCGCGCTGCACGGCGAAGCGAGGCGGGTGTTGGAAGCGGGCAGGGCCACGTTATTGATCGAAAAGGGCCGCGCGGACGAGGTGCTCTCGCTGTTACCTTCGATTCCGGCCGACGCGCCCGATGCCGGGCGGGTGGCGCATTTGCGGATCTCCGCGCTTCTGCGTTTGGGGCGGACAGCCGGGGCTCAAGCGGAGTTTGCGCAGCTTCCGATCCAGCGGAACCCCACAATGGAAAATTCTCGGATCGAAGCGGAATTGGCCATTGCAGCGGAAAACGCCACCGCGCTCGAAGGGGCCTTGCGCCGCATGCGGGCGGTGGCTCCGCTCGAACCGCAGGCGTCCCTCTATAGCTTTCAGGCCTGGCACCGCTTGAGGCGGCTCACGCTGCGCGATGCGGTGGAAGGCGAATTTTACCGAGCGTTCGGGACCAACGACAGCGCACTGCAGATGTTGGCCGCTGTGGCGGTGAACCTCGACCTGCCGGAAGTGGTCAATCGGGCGATGCAGGTGGCTCAACGCAGCCGCTTGAGCCAGTTTGCCTTTCGCGTGCATTTGACGGAGCTGGCGTTGCGACGCGGGGAATTCGATCAGGCTTTCCGGCAAGCTCGCGAGTGGGAACGGGGCATCGGCACGTTGAGCCCGGCCCAGCGCGGCTATCCGGAATTTATCAGTCGACTGGCGCGTGCCACGGTTGTTGGCGGCACCGACGAAGGGGCGGGTTTGCTGGCTTATCTCGGCACGATGCGCGGCCGGGCGACCCCGGCGATGTTTGAACTCACTTCGAACGTGATGGAACGGGCGGGCAACGCAGGTGCTGCCCGGGAAGTGCTCAAACTCGGCCGACGCCTCTATCCATACAGCGATGTGCTGATCGGTCGCGAGGATCGGTTGATGGCACAAGGGGCTGCCCGCACCGCGGAGGCAACCGCCTTGGCAACAGCCGCGAAAGCAGAGACCGACCGGCTTGCGCAGGCCGCGTTGCCCGCGACGGGACCGCTGGCCTTGCAAGAACTCGACCGGTTGCTGGCGGACGAGGCGTATCTTGGTGCACGAGATCTTCTGCAGCTGATCAGGGCGAACAACCCCGCGTGGCAGGAGATGGTGGAGAGCGAGCTCGCGGTGCGTGAAGTCGAGCTGGCCCTGCTCACCCGCGATCTGTTCGCGAGCCGGGCGTTGGTGCGCGCTCATCTTGATCGTTATCGCACCGACGCCGCCGCCGTGCGCTTGGTGCGCATAGCCGCAGGCTTGCTCGCGCGCGAACGTTCGGCCGAGGCGCGAATCGTCCACGATGAGGTGGCCGCGACGCGATCAAGCGCCGCCGTCGCCTTTGCCCTGCAAGGACTCAATTTGACAGATGACCTTGCCGTTTATGCCGCGAGCGCTGAGGCCGCCCTCGCGGCGCTCGACCGCTCGTTGAGCCAACGACAACCGGCCGAGGCGCTGCGAGTTTTTGACTACTTGCGGCAAAAGGCGCCGCCCTGGCACGCGGGGGCCCGAAATGAACCGGCGGTGCGCGAGGTGAAAATTCGTTTGGCGCTGGACCAGCGTCCGCTCGCGTTCGCGGCGTTGAAGGACCTCGTCGTGCGTTCCGGAGTGCCCCGCGCCGCTGCGTTCAAGCTGGTGCGCGACCTGATTGCCGCAGGCGAAGCGGACACCGCCGTGTTGTTGGCCCGCGAGATCGTCAAGCTGCTTCCCGGTGATGTGGCTGGAGCGAAGTTGCTCAAGGAAGCGGAAACACCCCGGTCGGGGAATTAG
>CAMTVF010000048.1:0-57197 GCA_947085115.1 uncultured Opitutaceae bacterium
CGATTTTATCCTGTGCTTCGAGTCAATCGAGCACGTGGCGGAGCCCGAAGCGCTCTTTGCGGCCCTGACTCGCGCGCTGAAACCCGGCGGGGTGTTGTTCGTTTCCACGCCGAATGAGGCAACCATGCCGCTGGCCAGCAACGCGCAATGGTTTCGGCATCACGTGCGCCACTTCCGCGAGGAGGAATTGATCGCGCTTGCTCGCCAACAAAAAGACATCGAGGCGGTAGGGCAGTTCGGTCAGAAAGTCTATTGCCTTGATCGCGGACGCGTGGTTGGCATTGACGAGACTTTCGACATGTTGCCGATGACGGACTGTCCCGAAGCGCACTTTTTCATCCAACTCTTCATGAGGAGGCATAGCGTGAGTGGGAAGGCAGTCGTGGCGTAGGCAACCGCCCCGGCGGAGGGGCGTGACGCGTTCACCCCCGGCATTATCAACCAGGCGCTGATCAATGTGCCGGATCTGCGGCTCGATGTCGGCTGCGGCGAGGCCGGCCCGCAACCGGGCCACGTGGGCGTGGATATCCGGGCCTTGCGCGGTATAGGCATTCTCTCCACCACATGGGGTATTGACGCTCACCTGCCACCCGGATCGGTGTCCGCGTTCTACAGCCGGCACACGTTGGAACACGTTACTTATCCGCAGGCAAAGCAGACCTTCGCCTCGTGGTTTCGCCTGCTCAAACCCGGTGGCCGCGTGCATATTTTGGTGCCGGATCTGGCCTTTCATATCGCCCAGTTTCTCGACCCGAACCCGCAGGGCCCGTCGCCTGCCAACCCGGCGTGGACGCAGAGGCAGCATGCCTTGGCGGGCTTCTACGGCTGGCAGCGCGAGGCCGACCACAAATTGTGGGATGTGCACAAGTGCGGATACACCAAAGAGATCATGGGCGAGCTTCTGGCCGAGGCGGGTTTCGTGCGATACACCCGCCTGCCCAACCAGGCTTGGCACCTCGACATTGAGGCATACAAACCGGAGTGAATCTGCGGAGCCGCACGAGCAACGGGTCCCCAGAGTGTGGGTCGAAAGGTTCGCTTTGGGATTCTCTCGCAGGTGCTCGAGCGAAAAACCAGTTTCGGGATCACAAATGCTGAAGCAATTGACCGATGAGCAGGAGAGGGATGAAAACATCAGAATGAAATAGGCGGTCTCATGTCTGAAGCAGCTAGTTGGAGCTCAGGTGATCTCTGATGTCGGACTCTGATTCTGGTCCGGAATTCCCGGTCAGGTCGTTCTGCCGCCGGGTTCGGATCTGCTCTTTCGACTGGTGAGCCGGTCGACTGGAGCCGGCGACGGAGAGTTTGTCGCAGTTGCCGATGATGGACCTGCGTCCGTTGGGGGCAAATCCGCAGGACGATGCACTGTTGCGCAAGGCGAGACTCGACTGCGTTTGGTAGGCGGCAAACGCGCGCTGCCTCGCAGCGAGGCGCCACGGGCCGTTTGAACTGCTGTCCTCCCGGGTTGTCGGGCCCAAGGTTGTGCTGGATTTGGCCAAGGCGCCGCGCGAGCTGGGCGAAGAACGTTGGCTCATCACGCTGGCGCACCCACCGCAGCAGGTCGGCGATCTTGCGGGCTGGGTTTTCGACTTCCTGGCGCTGTCGGTCGTGCGGCACGGTTTCTATGCCTTCGACGAGGTGAGCCGGTTTATGCCGTGTTTCAACGCCATCGCTCCTTGCCTTGACGTGTTGATCCACGACGAGTTGCCACTGGCACCGGCGAGAATCTGATCCAGGCCGCTGGAACATTGCCATGAGCAACCGTCGAACCGTCCTCGCGACGAGGGCGGAGAAGTGCTGCGGGCAACTCCGGGCGCTGAACTTTGCCGGTGACTGCCGACCGCGCGAGGCCTTGGACGGATCTATCCGCGGGCGTCGGGGAGGACGGGCGGTGCGGCGTGACCCTTTCGATTCGCCGCCGAGGGATGAAAACCAGACGCGAAAAATCCCCCGGGGTAGGACCGGGGGATCTCTTGACGAATAACGTGACCCGTGTGGTGGGTCCGCCCCGCCGCTCGCGTGGTTGTCTCGCCCGCCCGTAGCCCGGCCGCCCTTGCGGGCGACCGGGTGGTTGGGCGAATCAGAACAACCACTAGAACATTCCAACCTTAGCTGATGAGCCGCAGGGCGGACTGTGAGCTTTGGTTGGCCTGGGCAAGCATGGCGGTGCCAGCTTGAACCATGATGTTCCAGCGTGCGAGTTGCGTGGACTCCTGGGCGATGTCCACATCGACGATCCGGCTGTTGGCAGCCTCGAGGTTCGCCTTGTTGACAGCGGTCAACTCAGCGGCATAGCCGAGGCGGCTCTGCTCCGCGCCGTTCTCGGCGCGATCCGTGGCGACGTTCTTGATCGCAGTGTCGATCGAAGAAGCGCTGCCGATGGTGACCGTGCCGATCGAGCTCGCGAAGTCGCGTGCCGCGATGGTGACCCCGGCGACAGCGAAGGAGCCGAAGACGCTGTTGCCGTTGAACGTTTCCAAGCCGAGCTTCGTCAGCTCAGCATTCAGCGCGGTGAACTCCGTCGCGTAGTTGGCGATGTCGTCGGCGGTCTTGGTGCCGTCCGTGTAGAGCGTCGACAATTCGGCCATACGATCCAGCACCTTGGAGGCAACCTTGTAGGCGCCGTCCTGGGTTTGCAGGAACGAGGTCGCATTACCGATGTTCGCCTGGGTGGCACCTTGACGACGGGCAGCGGCAGACAGTTTCATGGAAACAGCGAGACCGCCGGCGTCGTCCGCCGGGTTGACGATTTTGGATCCGCTCGACAGCCGGTTAAGGCTTCGGGCCAGTTGTTCATTCGAAGCAGCGAGGTTGTTTGAGGCAACCGTCGCCGCGTAGTTGGAGTTAATAACGACTGACATGGTATCTATCCTTGATTAATGCGACGTCCGTCGTCGCCACGAGAGCCGGAGAGATCGGTGCCGGTCCGCACCGTTCGAGGCGTTAGCCTCAAAGTCTGTCTGCGTGTTTTGGGCGCAGGGAATTGCAATGCTATGGCAGAGAGGTCATTCAGGGGTTTTCTCGGGAATCTGGCTGGGCGGGATCTGCCGACCCAGCCGGATTCAGGGAGTTAGTTCTGGATCAGACGCAGAGCGGATTGTGCGCTCTGGTTGGCCTGGGCGAGCATCGCGGTGCCGGCCTGAACCATGATGTTCCAGCGCGCAAGTTGCGTGGATTCATACGCCACATCGACGTCCGCGATCCGGCTATTGGCAGCCTCGAGGTTCGCCTTGTTGACGGCGGTCAACTCGGCGGCATAGCCAAGGCGGCTTTGCTCCGCGCCGTTGGCGGCGCGATCGGTGGCGACGTTCCTGATCGCAGTGTCGATCGAGCTAGCGCTGGCGATGGTGACGGTGCCGATCGAGCTCGCGAGGTCACGAGCCGCGACGCTGACGCCAGCGACGGTCAGGGCGCTGTAAACGCTTTGGCCGTTGAATTGTTCAGTGCCGAGCTTGGTGAGTTCCGCAGTCAGCGCAGTGAACTCGGTGGCATAGTTGGCGATGTCATCGGCGGTCTTGGTGCCGTCGGTGTAGAGCGTGGACAACTCGGCCATACGATCGAGCACCTTGGCCGTGATCTTGTAGGCGCCGTCTTGGGTTTGCAGGAACGAAACGGCATTGCCGATGATCGCCTGCGTGGCACCTTGGCGACGAGCCGCCGCGGTCAATTTCATGGAAACTGCAAGGCCGCCCGCGTCGTCAGACGGGGAAACAATGCGGGATCCACTG
This sequence comes from uncultured Opitutaceae bacterium, assembly GCA_947085115.1. Lineage (GTDB taxonomy): Bacteria > Verrucomicrobiota > Verrucomicrobiia > Opitutales > Opitutaceae > Didemnitutus. The sequence goes on from CAMTVF010000048.1 coordinate 3,729, forward strand.
GAGAGCCGATTGAGGCTCTTTTGCAGCATCTGATTGGAAGCTGCGAGGTTGTTCGACGCGACCGTCGCCGCGTAGTTGGAGTTAATTACGACTGACATGGTATCTTCCTTGATTTTAAGCGCGACGTCCGTGTCGCAATCGGCTCCGGGAGAAAAGGCCCCGGTGCGGGCCTGCCTTGGTTCTGATTCGCGGCAAGGGAAGTAACGGCGCGCCGGGCGGAAGGATTTAGCAAAAAAGGGCCGGGATATTTTTCCGCCCGCCGTTTTCGTCGTCCTGCGGCCGCGGGTATTTACGCTCGGCAGCACGAGTAAAAAAGGGGGAGAAAAGGGGGCTCGAAAAAAACATTTCGGGCCGCCGAATCGCTTAACTTTTTGTCCGATTGGTCGATACTGGTATGGGGCATTGTTGCCTCATCACATATGGCTGGCTTACAACTCTCAGGACTCGCCTCGGGCTTCGATTGGAAGTCACTCGTTGACCGCCTGATGTCGATTGAGCGCGCCCCGATCAACCGCTTGGAAAGAGATCAGGCGGTAAACAATTCCCGTTCCAGCGCCCTCACGGATCTCGGCTCCCAGTTGAGCAACCTGACCACGGCGGCCAACGCCTTGAAGGAAGGGAGTCTGTTTGCCGGGCGCAAGGCGACGTCCTCGGCAGTGACAGGTGCTTGGATCGCTTCGGCCACGGCGGGGAGTTCCACGGGGGCGCACACGGTGGCGGTGTCCCAGCTGGCAACATCCGCTCGACGCCTCGGAGCAGTTGATGTCGGCCAGAGCCTGCACACCTCCAGCGATGTTTCGGGATTAACGATTGCCAACCTTCGCACGGGAACAGCGGTTAGTGCGGGCACGTTCAGCATCAACGGAACCAGGGTGACCGTGGCGCTAACCAATTCGCTGCAAGATGTATTCGCGGCGATTAACACGGCGACCGGCGGGGATGTTACGGCCAGCTACAACGAGGTGACCGACAGGATCACGCTCACGAGCGGGAGTTCATCGGAGATCACGCTCGGGGCCGCCAACGACACGAGTAATTTTCTGTCGGTGATGAAGCTTGGCAATAACACCAGCGGCACCATCACCAGCTCTGCCGCACTGGGTGCGCTCAAGACAACGGCCAAAATCGTCGATGCCGGTTTGCGAACTGCCATTACCGCAGTGGACGGAGCGGGCGACGGCACCTTCACGATCAACGGGGTCGCGATTAACTATAACATCAATAACGATAGCCTTTCGGCGGTCCTCAAGCGGATCAATCAATCCGGAGCAGGCGTCACTGCGACCTACGAGACGGGGAGCGATCGCGTGGTGCTGACGAGCAATAAGACGGGTGATCAAGGCGTCTCTGTCAGCGAAAGCGCCGGTGGATTGCTGGGAGCGATCGGTCTGACGACCGGGTCGAGCCTGGCGCGCGGGAAAAACGCGGAGTTCACCATTAACGGAGGGGCCACACTGTCGCACACGGGCAACACCCTGGATGCTTCGGCCCATGGCATCGAGGGCCTGACGGTAACGGTGACGGCGGTGGCGGCGCAGACCATTAACGTGGTGGCGGATACGGCGTCGATGTTGTCGAAGGTGAAGTCCTTCGTGACTGCCTATAACTCGCTCCAGACTTTTATTGACGACAAAACGAAGGTCTCGTCCGTCAATGGGAAGTTCACTTCATCGGTGCTGAGCGACAACCGTGAAGTTCAGTCGTGGACCCGCGAGTTGCGCTCACTCGCACGTTCAGCGGTCGCAGGGGTGAGTGGAACGATCAGCCGTTTGAGCGACCTCGGCATTGGAACCTCCGGCACCTCAGGTTCGCTGGTCATCGCCGACGAGGCGAAGCTCACCACCATTTTGAGTGACAAGCCGACTGACGTGGAGTCGTTCTTCCAAACCAACGTCACGGGATTCGCGGCCAAGTTTTCGGAATTGGCCACCCGCCTCGGCACAGCGGCAAGCGGCCAGGTGACTCGCATCGGGAAGACCAATTCCTCCATCACAACCCAAATGGCCGATCTCGAGCGTCAGCTCGCGCAACGGCGCGATTTGCTCAGCGGCGCCTTTATCAAGATGGAGGAAACGCAAGCCCGACTGCAGCAGCAGAGCGCGTCGCTCACCAATGCCTTCTTTAGGGATAAAGCCAAGTGACCTGCCCGCAGATAAATATCGTCGTAGGGCGCGTTTCCCCCCACCTTCGACCCAGGGATAACCCCCGGGACAACTTGATGTCATACCTCGCTTCTCATTTTCAGTTTGGGCGAAAAGCCAACTGGCCCCGCAGTCTGCTCCTGCTTGCTCTCGTTGGGCTGGCGGGCTGCGCGTCGCCTGTCAGCCAATATGATCCAGCCAATCTAGGTCCTTTTTATATTCCCCGGAATTTTTCGCGGGAAGCGACCATGCCGGCAGGTATTCGTCGCGTGCTCCTTTTGCCCATCAGCGTCGGTTCGGTGGCACCGATAGAAACAGCAAAAACACTTGATAGTGTTTTGGTTGTGGCTCTGCAGAATGAGCAACGATTCGAGACTGTTGTTCTGACTCGAGAGGAGTGCCGTTGGGCTTTTGGTCGCGAGGAGTTTTCCTCCGTTGAGGCCCTGCCGCATGGTTTTTTGGAGAAATTGGCGGCTACCTACGCGGTCGATGCGGTATTGTTTGTGGATCTTACGGCTTATCAGGCATATCGACCGCAAACGATCGGTCTGAGGTCTAAATTGGCCACAGTGCGCGACGTGCGGCTTGTTTGGAGTTTTGATGAAATCATTTCCGCCACCGATCCGGCGGTGGCCAACAGCGTGCGCCGCCAATACCTAAAGAACGATCGCGGTGCCCAACCGCTTGATCTCAGCCCTGCGGCATTGCAGAGCCCGAGCCGGTTTGCGGCATTCGCGGCCCAAGCGATGTATCGCACCTTGCCGCCGCGCTGAGCTTCATCGGGTCTTTACCATTTAATCCCTAAAGATTGCCCCTGTTCGGACGATTATAACCCTAATTACCAACGGCGTTCCCTGTAGCAATAATCAGCGGCAGACCGTTCTCTTCAAACGCTGAGAATATGATTAATTCTACGTCATCCTCCGACCGGACCGCACGAACCGACGCCGTGGCACCGGTTGCCCCCAAGCCCGCAGTTCGCGGCCCCGGTTCAGATAATTTTTCGGCCGGACATTCTGCGGCCTTGCATGCTGCGCTCAAGGCGCATCCGGAAATCCGACCCGAAGTGGTCGAGCACGGCAAAGCCCTTGCGGCCGACCCGAGCTATCCCTCCGTCGACATTCTTCGCCAAGTGGCGGGAGCGTTGATGAACTCGCCAGATCCTTCGGAAGACTTGTCCTGAGCGCCACCATGGTTGCCCAAGACTATGCGCGCACCTACCGTTCGGCTGCGGTCCTGACCGCGAGCCCCGGACAATTGGTGCTGATGCTTTATGATGGTGCGCTCCGCAGCCTGCTCCTCACTCGCGAGGCGTTCGCTCGACCGCCCGAGGACTTTCGCCGGTTCGAGATTATCAATGCCCAGTTGATCAAGGCGCAGAACATCCTCGGTGAGTTGCAGGATACGCTCAACCATGAGGCGGGTGGTGAGTTTTCCCGCACCATGGATCGACTCTACGACTACTACATACGGCGCCTAACCGAGGCGAACATGCGCAAGCAGGTGGAGCCCGTGATCGAAGTGGAGCGTCTCCTCCGGGAAGTGCGCGATAGTTGGGCCGAAATGCTGCCCAAACATTCTGGAAGTGGAGCCGATGGCACCCGTGGCGTTGCGTGATGTCCACTCCCCTCCAGACCGCTCATCGATTACTGACTGCCCTCGAAGATCTCGTGAGTCAGGAGGCCGTGTCGCTGCGTTCCCTGGAGTTGGTCGAGGCCGTGCAAATTGCTGAACGGGCTGCTCCCGTGGTCGATGAACTTTGCGCCCTGGCCGCGATTGCGGAGGTCAGCTCCCTGCGGCCGCGGGTGGAAGAGTTGGTGGCTCAGCGGCGGCAGAGTGCCGTGTTGCTCGATTCGCATTTGGCCCGATTGCAGGGTGAATTGTTCCGGATCGACGAGGCGCGCCGCCGGCTTTCCCGGGTCGCGCCTGCGTATGCCAGCGGTGCGGCGCCGAGCGAATCACGTCTGAATACAGCAGCTTGAGTCCGCGGTTTGGCGGCAACTGCGCTGGGTGACACCGTCGGCATACGGTTGGCTGTCGCCCGCCGACCGCGATCGAACCAAACGGGCATAAAAAAGCGCCGCGAAGAGGGGCGCTGTAAGAGAAGAAAGACCGAACAAAATCGTCAGGCGCTTGCGGCGACGGCACGGGCCTCTTCTTGGACCTCCGTTTCGACATCGGCCAGTGCGGCGGCAGCGGGAGGACCGGCCATCCACTCGGCTCCGATCTTGCGCGCTTCGCTGGTCCAGTTGGTTTCGGATTTGGAGAACACGGCGTGGACGGGATTGTGCTCTGAAGCGATCCAGGAAAGGGCGGCTTTCAGGCACGGCGTGCCATCGGCGAGTTGGTAGCCTTGCAAGAGAATGGCCCCGCGTGGCTTAAGCCCTTCGGTCTTGCGCACGCCCAAGACCAGCCGAGCGAGACCGAGGTTGTAGTTCACCGTGCGCGTGACTTCCCAAGTGCCCTCGTCCGGGTTGGGATCATCGGTGGCCAAGGCGCGTTCGATATCGGAGAGAAATGACAGGAGTCGGGTTTGCATGGCGTGTTCGGGCGACACTGCGCCGTTGCCTCTCCTTCGACGCGAATGGGTGGAACTTGAGCAGAAATAGTGAGAAAGATTTCTCGCATTATGGGGGTTTTACCCTACAAATAAATTTACCGTATGAGTAACGCAAAACCCCACCTCAAGGAAGCTGCGAAATCTCCCCCCACCGAAGACAGTCGCGATGCGGTTCTGTTGATCGAAGACAACGAAATCCTGGCCAATTTGCTCACGATTTTGATGCGCGGTCTTCGCCTGCGGGTTTATTGGGCCGCCGATGGCGCCACCGCCCGTCATCTTTTTGGACTTCATCAAGATGAACTCAAGCTCGTGCTGGCCGACTGCAGATTGCCCGACATGGACGGCCGCGATGTTTGTCTGAAAATGCGCTCGGTGCTGCCTGAGTTGCCGGTGCTCGTCATGAGCGGCAGTGTGTCGGGGCGCGGGGTGGCTCCGTTGCCTCGCAACCGGCTCGTGGAATTCCTGCCCAAGCCCTATGCGCCGTCCGACGTGCTGGCCAGAGTCCGGAAATTGCTCAACGAGACGAACCGGGACGCCGCATGACGTTTCGCAGGATTTGTTTGAAGGGGGCGGGGTGAACCGCTCATCGTGGAGGGCTCCAACAACCCCGGCCGCCTGATTGGGTATACTGATGTCGTTTGAAAAAGTCCTAATTGTCGAAGATGAGCCCGTCGTAAGAAATCTCCAGCGGGAGATTTTTAACCGACGCAAGTTCACCGTATCCACTGCCGAGACATTGGCTCAGGCCGAGGCATTGATCGGCAAGGAATCCTTCGACCTGATCATGCTCGACATCCGCCTGCCGGACGGCGACGGCCAGCATTTTCTCGAGCGACTTGCGGCGCTGCCGGAGCGTCCCCTCGTGGTCATGGTAACGGGTTTTGGTTCGATCGAATCTGCCGTGGCCTGCATGCGTGCCGGCGCGTTTGATTACGTGCTGAAACCTTTCACCCCTTCGCAGATCGATATCATCATCAAGAAGGGGCAGGTCTATCGCCAGCTGCTGCAGGTGAACCGCCTCTTGACCGATCAGCAAGGTGAGGACGAAGGCGCGATTGTGGGCAAGAGTCCTGTCATGGTTCGTTTGCGTCAGTTGATCGAGCGCGTGGCCCCGACCGACGCGACGGTGCTCATCACGGGCGAAAACGGCACGGGAAAGGAGATGGTGGCTCGCGAACTCTATCGGCGGAGCCCGCGTCGCCAGCACCCGTTCATCAAGATGAACTGTGCGGCGATTTCGGAGAATTTGATCGAGAGCGAGTTTTTCGGTCACGAGCGCGGCGCCTTCACCGGGGCCACCGATCGCCGGGAAGGACGGTTCGAGCTGGCCAATCAGGGAACGCTATTGCTCGACGAGGTGAGCGAGATTCCCTCCAACCTGCAGGCGAAACTGCTGCGGGTGTTGCAGGAGCGGGAATTTGAGCGCGTGGGAGGCAACCGCACGATCAAGGTCAATGTGCGGATCCTCGCCACCTCGAATCGCGATCTGCTCAGTTACGTGGAGAAAGGGGCCTTCCGGCAGGATCTTTATTACCGCCTCAACGTTTTCCCCGTGCACGTGCCGCCGTTGCGGGAAAGGACGGATGACATCTTGCCGCTGGCCGAGCACTTTCTGGCGCGCTATGCGCGCAAACTCGGCATCAAGGTCTCTGGTTTTTCGGCGTCGGCGCTCAACGCGATGGTGGCCTATCGTTGGCCGGGCAATGTGCGTGAACTGCAAAACACGATCGAGCGCGCGTTGATCTTGTCGGAAGAGGGTCGCGAGGTGTCGGCGTCGGCGCTGGGCTTGCCGTCCGTGGGCAGCGTATATTCGACCGGCGAGGCGTTGCTGAATACCGAGGTGCCCTTCGATTTTGAGCGCCCGCAAGCGGTCGAGGAGGCCAGTCCGGCGAATTCGACCCGAGCCGTGAGGAATCGTAAAGGCCAAGTGTTGACGATTGCCGAAATGGAAAAACAAACGATCAAAGTTGCTCTGCAGCAGACCGAAGGGAAACGCACGAAGGCGGCTGAATTGCTCGGGATATCCATCCGAACTCTGCGCAACAAGTTGCAAGAATACCGCGATGCGGGTTCACCGATCGAGGTCGGTGCGGCCGAGGCGGAGTAGGGTTCTGCGGCAGCGGGCCGTTGGAGGTCTCGCGCATTGGCAGGCATATTTTTACAACGTGCGCTCCAGTTTTGCCTCCGGGTGACGATGGCAGGACATGCTCCAAGCTCGTTGTGGCCTCTGGTCACGTGATTTTCACGTAAAGTTCCGGACCCGTCGCGTCGATAACGAGGGGTCATACCATAGCTTTACTGCGTAACACCCCCATGCCTGCCATCCAAGAGATCTCCGAAAGTCTGGTGCGCGAGAACATCACGCGGGCCGTCGCTGACGTGTTCCATACGATGTTGGGCAAGACCGCCCGGCTCTCACCGACCGCGACGCCCGTGCTTGGGGCCTCATGGCCTCCGCGACCGACGGAGGGCGTCAATACGCCCCAGTTGGTGGGGACGGTTGGCTTCCTCGGTGAGCTCAACGGTTTGATCTATATCTATTTTCCGCTCGAGTTTGCCCGCAGCTGCACCTGCCAGCTCCTCGGCATGTCTGACGCCGAACTCCACGCAGCAGGCGATGAAGTGGTCTACGATGCGATTGGCGAACTGACCAACATGAGCGTGGGCAGTTTCAAGAACGGTCTCTGCGACGCGGGCTACCCGTGCATGTTGACCATTCCTTCCATTCTCCGGGGCACCAATTTCTGCGTCGAGCCGATCAGCTCGGCGCAACGCTACACCTACTGTTTCGAGCTCGGTGACTACAAAGTCGTGACCGATATCCTCGTCAAAGCCGCCGATTGAACTGACTCCTGAAAACCATGCGCAAACGAATCCTTACCGTCGATGATTCAAAAACCGTCCGCATTATTGTGCGGAAGGCATTCAAATCCTTTGACTGCGAAATCCTCGAGGCCGCGAGCGGCGTCGAGGGCCTCGCGCTTGCCGCGAAGGAAATGCCCGACCTCATTTTGCTCGACGTGACCATGCCGGTGATGGACGGCGTCGAGATGCTCACCAGACTCAAGGCCGATCCCAAGCTCAAGGGCATCCCGGTGATGATGCTCACGGCGGAAGGCGGTCGCGACAACGTGCTGAAAATCGCCAAGATCGGCGTGCGCGACTACATCGTGAAGCCGTTCAAGGAAGATGTGCTCGTCGAAAAGGCCGGGCGGATCATTGAATTGAAACCGCTGGCGGACGCGGCACCCAAGCCGCTGTCGATTTTCGATGCGGCGGCGCTGTTGGTGGTCGAAGACAAGCCGGCCATTGTGCAGCAAATCGCCGATGGATTGAAGCACACGCCGTGGAAGGTCCAGGGCGTTGCCACGCAAGACGCGGCGATCGCGTATTGCACCGAACGGGCGCCCGATCTGATCATCATGTCGTTGTCCCTGCCGGACGACGCGGCGTTTACAATTTTTCGTTTGATCCGCGCCAATCCGAAGACCAAGTCCACGCCGATTTTCGGCCTTGTGGTGAAGACGGAAACCGTCCCCCAACAACGGGCGCAGTCCGTCGGCATTGCCACGGTGATCACGAAGCCGATCGATCTCGGCGACTTGGAGTTGAAGATCACCAAGGCGTTGAATCTCGACACGTCGGCGCGCTATTTCTCCATTGAGGAAGGGTGCTTGATCCTGCGGGTGCCGCCCAATTGCCCCCAGCTGATTTTCACGGAAATTGGCGCGAATATTAAGCCCAAGATGGCGGCGGCCGTCGATGCGGGCCTCAACAAGGCGATCGTCGACGTGCATCTGATCAAGTCTCTCGACATGGGGCTCATCAAGCTCCTGGTGCAGTCGATGCAGACGAGCCGCGAACTGGGCATCAACTTTGCGCTCGTCGGCAATGCGCAGATCGTGGCGGAGTGCAAGGGCTTCGAGGATACGCGCGCGTGGAGCTTTTTCGGAAGCATCGCCGACGCCAAGGCTCATTTTAGCAACGCCCCGGCCCACGCCGCTGTTTCCTGAGTTGTTTCCTTTTGGTGTTTCACCAGCACCGTGGCGAAAGCGCGGTGCTTTTTCATGCCTTCCCGCGGGCAACCGAAGCGCGTTTCCCGGCCGCAGAAGCTGGTTAGGATGCGGCAGGGGCGGCTGGCAGGCACTGCGCCACGGCTTGCGCGAGCTCGACCGCTGTTGGGGGCTTGCGCAGCACCCCCGACACGCCGATCTGATCCAGCTCTTGCTGTCGCGGTGCATCCAGAAAGCCGGAAATCACCAACACCGGCATGTCGGGACGAATCTTCCGGACGCGACGGCTGAACTCCGCGCCGGTCAAACCCGGCATGGCGAAATCGGTGATGACGAGATCATAGGCCAGCGGCTGCGCGGCAAAGCGGAGGAATGCGCTATCGGGGTGATCAAATTGCTCGACGCGATAGCCGATGATCTGAAGCAGCTTGGCAATCGCGATGCGCCCCATCGATTCGTCATCAACCAAGAGGATCTGTTGGCCGCGGCCGGGTGGCATCTTGTCCGGCAGTGGCTCGTTGGCGACGGCGGCTTCCGTCGTGGGGAGATAGATTTCGAAGCGAGTTCCTTCACCGGGCGTGCTGTGGGCCGCAACCGCCCCGCCATGGGCGCGCACGACCCCGTGCACGACCGCCAATCCAAGTCCGGTGCCTTTGCCCACGGCTTTCGTGGTGAAAAACGGATCAAAAATCCGCTCCAGAGTCTTTGGGTTCATGCCACAGCCATTGTCGGAAACAGTCAGGCGCACCGTCGAGCCGCGCGGGATGTCGGGACGAAGAGGGTGGGACTCGTCAGTCACGACGACCGCTTCGACGAGGACGATAATGACCCCTCCTTGCTCGGGGAGCGCCTGCCAGGCGTTCGTTCCGAGATTCATGACGACTTGATGCAGCTGGTTGGCGTCGGCCAGCACGAGCGGACAATTCTTGGCGAGGTGTTGTTCGATCCGCACCATGGGCGGGATGGTGGAGCGCAACAACTGGAGCGCCTCGGCGACCACCATCGTGGGGTCGACGGGCACGCGCTCACCTTCATTCTGCCGGGAAAAGGTGAGAATTTGTTGCACGAGGTTCTTCGCACGCACGGCCGCCCCGGCGATCTTGTCCAACGAAAAACGCGCCGGGTGATCGGCGGACAACTCCATGCGGGCGAGTTCCATGAATCCGAACATGCCGGTCAGCAGATTGTTGAAGTCATGGGCAATCCCTCCCGCAAGGGTGCCCAGGGATTCCATCTTCTGCGCCTGCCGCAAGTGGGTCTCGGTTTGCCGCTGCGTCGTGATATCGCGCAAAAAGGCACTGAAGTGCGGCTTGCCGTTGATCGTCACGGGTGCGATCGAGAGCTCGACGGGAAGTTCGTGTCCGTTCCGGTGCAGCGCGCGCAGTTCCAGCCTTCGATTGAAGAACTCTCCTTTGCCAGAGGAGAAGAGGTTGCTCAGGGCGACGTTGTTCTTGGTGACAAGCGTGGTGGGCAAGAATGTTTCCGTGACCGTTTGTCCGATGGCCGCCTCGGCATCCCAGCCGAATATAGCTTCGGCTTGGGGATTCCAACCGGTGATCCGTCCCTGCTGATCCATGGTGACCACGGCATCAAGTGCGGTGTCGATGATCTGTCGATTGCGTTCCTCGCTCTCTCGCAATGCCGCCAGTGCGGCGGTTCTTTCCGTGATATCCTGCATCACACCGTGCATGCCGATGACTTCTCCCGTCGGGCCGAATTTCGGTTCCCCTTGGTCGCGAACTTCGCGGATTTCCCCGTCGGGTCGGATGAGCCGATAATTCAGGACAAAGGGGATGAATTCAGCGAAAGCCTTGTCCACCGTTGCTCTCACGGTGGGGAGATCAGGGGGATAGATCAGGGATTCAAAGCGTGCCCGGTCGATCACCACGCTTTGGGGCTCCAGACCAAAGATGCGGTAGGTCTCATCAGACCAACGCTCGTAGCGCATTCCCGAGGTGAAGAGAAACTCCCAGTGTCCGAGATGGGCGAGCCGTTGGGCTTCTCGCAGCCGTCGCTCGCTTTCGCTCAACGCGCGCATGCGGTGGGCCGCTTCATGAACCGCGTTTTCGTAAATCTCAGAATTATGCAGCACCAAGGCGACCAGCCGGGCCAGCAATTGACCCTTCTGCCGATCGTCCTTGCTGAAGGTGTGGCCCGCCCGGTGGCGGAGCAACCCGAGCACGCCGAGGCACTCGTCGCCGTGCAAAATGGGGAAGACCGCGGCTGCCCGGGACCCGCGCTCGCGATAGATTTCCCTGGCTTCCGGGATCGTGCTGTAATCGTCCACCACCTCCGGTCGGCGGTTGTCGATCGCCCGCCAGGAGAATTTTGCTACATCGCGGGTGACACGCTCCCCGATGACATCCGTGCTGGAACCGCAATAGGCGGCGGTGACAAGCTCATCTCCCTCGAGCAAGGACAACTCGACGTGGGGGGCGTCGATCAGGGTCGCCGCGCGTTCGACGATCGCCTGCAACAGTTGTGATTTTTCGAGCCGGTTGAGCAGATCGAGCGTCGTTTCATTGAGCGCGGAGAAGAAGGCGACCTGCCGCGCGATGGTCGCTTCCGCTTCCTTGTTGAGCGTCACGTCCGTGATCACGCCTTCCCAGATCGTGCCGCCGTCTTCGGCTCGTCTGGGTTGGGAACGGAAGCTCAACCACTTTTCTTCACCGGTCACGGTTCGGATGCGCACTTCCTGCCGAAAGGGAGTTCGGTCCCGTTGTGAGACTGCACCGGCTTCCTTCGCCGCCTGCAGGTATTCGGGGAACATCTGCTGCTCGATCCACGTGGCATCGCCCATCATGGCTTCGGGACCCGTGCCGAATATACGTTCAAAGCCCCCGCCGATGAAGGTGTAGCGTTCCGTGCCGTCGGCATTGCGAATGAACTGGTAGAGGGTTCCCTCGGGGAAATTGTCGCTGATCAGGCGGAGCTGCTGCTCGCGTTGCCGCAGGGACTCTTCCGCGAGCTTGCGGGCATGGATATCCGTGTGCGTGCCCGCAAGATGCACGGCCTTGCCCTCGCGATCATTACCGACGACGAGTCCGCGCGTGAGAATCCATTTCCATTCACCATCGCTCGTGAGCATGCGGTGCTCGCATTCGTAGTTGGGCCGGTCGCCCGCGATGTGTTGCTGCAGGGCTTCGATGGCGGTCGGCCGGTCGTCCGGATGCAGCAGGTTCTCCCACGCGGCGAAAGTCGGCTCCAGCGCGTCGAGCCGATGACCGAACATCTCGGCCCAGCGGCCGCTAAAGAGGACCTCGCCCGTCTGGATGTTCCAATCCCAGTAGCACTGCTGGCTGCCCTTGATGACCCGATGGAGCTGCGCCTGACTCGTGCGGAGCGCTTCTTCGGCCCGCCGCCGCTCCGTGACATCCCGAAAAATCCCGCGGGTGGCAACGGGTTGTTTGTTTTCGAATCGTGCCGTGATCTGACCCTCGACGAGGACGCGTTCGCCGTTGCTCGCGACCAGGGTCATGTCGAACATCTCCGGTGATTTGCCGGTCAGGAGAAGGCGAAACTTTGAGCGGATGAATTCCTGGCAGTCGGCGGCGACAAATTCAAAGAGCGAACGGCCGGCAAGGTCTTCATCACGATATCCGAGGCGCTCGCGCCAGGCCCGGTTGGCGAAGAGGAGGGTGCCGCTTGGTGTGGCGCTTTGGATGAGGTCGGAGGTGTTGTCGAAGATGTCGCGCAATTGCTGTTCGCGTCGGGCAATTTCCGCCGAGCGTTCGCGGACTTTTTGCTCGAGTTCATCGATTGAAAAGGCGCTGGAGTGCAGGGTATCGAGTGCGTCGTTGAACGCGTGGGCAACCGCGCCGAGCTCATCGTGGCGCCCATAGTGGAAGCGCGCCCCCGAGCGAACGCCCTGCAGGACCTTCTTGGCGTCCAATTCCATGGTGCGCAGGGAACGCACGATGTCGCGGTGCAAGGCGTAGGCACCGCCGAGCAAGAGGACGACAAACAGTCCGGTGATGATCAGGGTGCGCCGCCGTGCTTCGTCGAGCTCGGCCAAGCCGGCATCGTAGTCGGCGGCCTGCGCCGTTTGAAACCGCCGGTTGACCTCGTCCAAAGCGGGTTGCATTTCACCGGTGAGGTGAGGCAGCAACATGCGCTCGGCATAGGACGGGGCTTGGGGTGAAAAACCGGTGCCAAGCTTGGCGTAATCAGCCCACAATTGGTCGAACGATTCGGTCACTTGTCGCAATTCGGCCAGCGCGTCGGCGCGCGTCGAGGCGGCCACCGTGGCAGCCTCGACGAGACTGCGGTCGAATCGCGTGCGAAACCCATTGGCGGCGCGCAAGTGCGAGGCCCAAGCCTCGGGTGTGTCGAGCGCTGTGGAGCGGCGCAGCAGGGTTTGCAGGCCGGAAAGGGCGGCGGCCATTTCGCGCAGGGCGTCGAACTCGGCGACCCGCTGGCTGCGTTGCGAGAGCAGCCGCTCCTGCACGGTCGAGTTGTTGCGGTAGTCCAACCAGACGTCCGTGAGGAAAAACGCTGCGACCAGAGCGGCGGTCAAGGTTAGTTTGGTGGCAATCTTCACGGAGTCAAAACGACGGCCCGAATGGATTGAACGGATTATTCCCTTTCGTGATGGGTCGCTCGAATTTGGCGGACGCGCAAGGGGAGGCGAGGACGATCTGTGCGAAAACCAAACCCAGATCGTCCGGCCGGCCCGGTGGATCGGCCCCAAATCGGACTGCGCGACTTGGGGTTGCACTTTTGCGTAACGGCGCAAAAGCCCGTGGGGCGCGCTGACTCCTCAACGCGCTTTTTGCGAGCGCGTATATTGAAACGCATTGAATTCAGAGCGCTTTGCCGATGCGGGACCGGTTGCGCGCGATTGAGGCCGCACGCCGTTCAGGAATCGAGAAAGGAATCAAGGTTGGTCGCCGTGCCGTTGCGGGCCGTGAGTGGAGCGCGAAGTGACGGCGAGGAGATTCTGGCCGCCCCGGTTTCCCGCCGGGTGACCGCGGTGGTTGAGCGGAAAGACGGGGGCGCCGGACGGTGGATGCTGCCATTTGGCAATTTTGCCTGCGTCGCGCCCACGAGCGCGAGCAACTCACCCACGGCTTCCTTCTGGCTGGTGGACCGGGCGCTAAGCTCCTTGGAGGCGCTGGCGGACTCTTCCGCGCTGCCGGCGTTGGCCTGGGTGATTTTGTCCATCTGCGAAACGGCTTGGTTCACCTGTGCGATACCTTGGCTTTGTTCGCCCGAAGCCGTGGCGATCTCAGAGACCAGTTGAGCCAACAGGAGGACCTTGCTCTGGATGCAATCGAAGCTTTTCGCCACTTCGGTGCTGATCAGGGATCCCTGCTGGCTTTTGGCGACGGAGTCTTCGATCTTGATGGCGGTTTCCTTGGCGGCTTGGGCTGAACGCTGGGCGAGCGCGCGGACTTCCTCGGCGACGACGGCGAAGCCCATGCCGACCTCCCCGGCACGGGCGGCCTCGACGGCGGCGTTCAACGCGAGGATGTTGGTTTGAAAGGCGATTTCGTCGATCGTCTTGAGTATCTTTGTAATGTCTTCCGAGGCGGCTTTGATGGCATGCATGGCGCTTTGCATCGCTTGCATTTGGGCGGCGCCGGTTTCGGCGGAGACACGGGCCTCGCCGGCGGTTTCCTTGGCGCGCTGAGAACCCTCGGCGTTGCGCTTGGTCATCGCGGCCATTTCTTCGAGCGCGGCGGAGGTTTCCTCCAGACTCGCGGCCTGCTCGTTGGCCCCATCGGCGAGAACCTGACTCGTGGCCGTAAATTGCTCGGCGGCGGCGGCAACCTGCTGGGCGTTGCCGTCCAGGGTGTTGGCGACCGATGACAGGTCGCGCGAAGTCAATTTTACGACAATGGCGGAAGAGATCGCACCTCCAATCAATGCCGACAGGCCGATTCCAATGAGCCATCGGACGTTCAAGGCGATATTTTCGGTGAGTTCCTCCTGACCCGTCGTTGCGGTCTCACGGTGATGATGCGCCATTTCATCCAAGATGGCGATGTAGCTGTCGTGGGCCGGTTGCAGACTTGTCCGGTAATATTCCTTCGCTGCAATGCCATTGGCGTCCAACAGGGCAAGAAATTGATCCTGTGCGGCGCGAAATTCAACACGACGCGCTTGGAAGTTTGCGAGGCTCCCACCATTCGCCGCGCCGGGAACTGCCGCTTGATGGATCATCGTGGCGTCGTCGATCAGCCTTTGAAATTTGGCGATCTCGGCGTTGAGCGCGGTGCGTTCGGCGGGCGTGGTCTCGATCAACAGCCGCAGCAGCCGCAGTTGGGTTGCCGCCTGGGCGTCCTTCAGCTCACTCGAGGCGAAGACCCCGGGCAGGGAGCCGGCAACAATGGTATGCGCACGGCGCTGCACGCCGCTCAGGAAATGGATTCCCATGGCGACGATGAAGATGACGATGGCGCCCGCGCCGCCGGCCGCCAATGCCATGCGGTTGCCGATGGTGATTTTGCTCAACAGGTTCATTTTTCAGACAAGATACCCAGAGCTGATTCGCAGGCGAATCCGCTGTTTGTGCTTTGGCTCCTGCTAACTCCATCGGTGAGTTGCCGGGAAACTTTAGCAATCCCGGCTGAATCCATTGCGGATGCCCTCGCATGTCGGCGGCTATTAACCCCAATGCCGTGGCAAATAAGTCCGCATCATGCGCGTGCGCTGTCGTCGAGAGAGGTCGTCCAAAACAACAAAGTCCCGCGAACCGTTTTTCGGTCTGCGGGACTTTGTGAATCTTGCGGGGGGTCTGCGAATTGCCAATTGCCTTTCGACAGTAGCCACCGCCCGCCAAAGGCGGAGCATGTTGTCCGCAACACGCTTTCCGAAACGAATCAGACGCGTTGAGGACAACGCGTTCCCCCTCGATCTCCAAGGGAGTCATTCTTTCCGGTTTCTGCCGTCGGCAACACGCCAAAGTCTCAAACCGGCTGGGGCGCAGGCATCAGACCGCCGCCGCCATCTCTTTCACCGTCTCGGGGGCGACGACCCGGTCGATATCCAGAAGTGTTTTCAACTGCCCCTTCACCTTGGCCATGCCGAGCAGGTAACTGGTGTCGAGTTTCGTGCCGAATTCAGGCGTGGGCTCGATGTCCGCAGCGGACAGCTGCACGACTTCCTCCACCGAGTCGACAATGAGGCCCATTTGAACGACGGCTTCGTTGGGCAGTTTGACTTGAACGACGATAATGCAGGTGCGATCGGCGAATTCCGCTTTCAGGCCGAATTTCACCCGCAGGTCGACAATCGGGATGACGCGACCGCGGAGGTTGATCACGCCTTTCACGAATTCCGGCATTTGCGGGACCGGGGTGATCTTTAGCATCCGAATGATTTCGCGGACTTTCAGGACGGCGATGCCGTAGGATTCGTTCTCCAGCACGACGGTCAGATATTTGCCGGCGTGCTTGGATTGAGGGCTGATGACGGGAGGGTTCATGGATCGATTGGAGATTCGAAAAGGGAAATCGGGACAGTTACCATGCTGGGAGCTAACCGACCGTGGGTGCCGATCGGGCAAGACCTCGGCTACAATCTGGCAAAGAAGGTAATTTCCCGGCTTTCTAATCGGCTCGACCTGCAAAAACTGTTGCACGAGTTGAAAAGAATCGGGGGGGGTCGCCACGGAATTTCAGGCAAGACGCTTCGCTTCGATGGGAAAGGCTGGTTCCCGTTAAGTTTTTCCTAGATGCGTCGATAAAAGTGCTCTGCGGATCTACCACAGCCCATGCCACTTGCCCCTGAATCAATTATCCCGCTAGACGACGCCCTCAACCGTCTCGCGACCGAGTCCATTTTTGCCCAACTTGGGCGCGATGATGGGCTTATCCCCTCCTACAGTTTGCTGGGCGAGATCCGCGACCTCTGCGCGAGCGAACCCATTCTGAAGGACGCGGTCACCCGGGTCCATGGCTTGCTCGACCGTCTCTTGGACACAGGGCAACCGTTTGATGGAGATTCGCTCGTCGGACTCCGCCAGTTGATTGATTGGTTGCCCGGCGCGCTGGCCGCCGCCAAGGCCGGCGATGTTCCCATCCCTTTCCAGTTGTCGAAATGCGGTGAGCCGGTGGTGTCTGGCGAAAGCACGACGGCCGACGCGGAAGCGGCGATCGATGTCATCCTCGAGCTAAACCTCGGGGAGAATAAAGAACTGCTGGGTGAGTTTTACTCCGAAGCCGTTGATCATCTCCACAAGATCGAGGCGGCCTTGTTGGTGCTCGATCAACAGCCGCGCCATCCCGATGCGCTCAATTCGATCTTCCGTTCGTTCCACACGATCAAAGGCAACGCGGGTTTCCTCGGACTCGGGCCGATGCAGGCGCTGGCGCACGAGGTCGAGTCCTTGCTCGATCTGGCGCGCAACCAGCAGCTCTTGCTGACTCCTCCGATCATCACCGAAATCCTGCGCAGCCGTGATGCCTTGCAGGCGCACACCCAGCAAATTGCGGTGGCGCTGGAAAAAGGCCAGTTGCCGACCACGGTCGTGCCGGTGAGTCACCTGGTCGCCGCCGTGAAGGCGCTCGCCCAGGCCGCGCCGGTCGGTGGCGAGGCGGTTGCAGCCCCATCGGGCGCGGCCGTCGTTGTGGTGCCAGCACCGGTGGTTCCGTTTGACTCTCCCGCTCCGGTCGCGGCAACGCCGCCACTTGTTGCCTCCGCTCCAGCGGACGTCGTCGCAGCGGCCAACGCGCTGGAGGTCCAGGCTTCCGGCAAGTCGGCCACGGGCAATCAAACCGTGCGCGTCAACACCGAGAAGCTCGATTCCCTGATGGATGTCGTGGGCGAACTTGCCATTGTGCAAAGTCAGCTCATCGAATCCGTGCGCCGATTCGGCGGCGAGGGTTCGCTCCTGCAGCGCAATGTTGCGCAACTTTCCCGCATCGCCAAGGAGCTGCAAAGCACCGCGATGTCGCTGCGCATGATTCCGGTCAAACAGACCTTTCAAAAAATGGAGCGTCTGGCCCGCGACCTCTCGCGGAACTTTGGCAAGAAGGTTCTTTTTCAAGTGGGAGGTGAAGATACCGAGCTGGATCGCACCGTCGTTGAAGAAATCGCCGATCCGCTGGTGCACATGGTGCGCAATGCCCTCGATCATGGACTCGAACTGCCGGCGGACCGAATGGCTCAAGGCAAGCCGGAGATGGGCACCGTGCATCTCCGGGCCTATCACCTCGGCACCAATATCGTCATTGAACTGCAGGACGACGGGCGGGGGATCGATCCAGAAAAGATTTTCAAGAAGGCGGTGGAGAAGGGAATCATTGACCCTCTTGCCAATCTGACTCGCGACGAGATATTTGGCCTGCTCTTTGCGCCGGGATTTTCCACCGCGGAAAAGGTCACGGCAGTCTCCGGGCGTGGGGTGGGGATGGATGTGGTGAAGCGCAACATCGAGAAATTGCGCGGAAAGATCGAAATTACTTCCGAAGTGGGCCAAGGCTCCACCTTCAAGATCAAGCTGCCGCTCACGATGGCGATCATCGATGGGTTGGTCGTGCGCGTGGGCGCCGACAAATTCATTCTGCCGAGCACGTCGGTGCAGATGGCGCTGCGGCCGAAGCGCGAGGCGCTTAGCACGGTGCACGGTTCGGGCGAGGTCCTCGAGTGGCGCGGCCGGATTCTGCCGGTGCATCGCTTGCACCGTCGCTTCAACATTCCGGCGGACACGGAAAATCCGTGGGAAGGCATGCTCGTCATCGTCGAGCATGCCGGTCGCGTCTCCGCGTTGCTTGTGGACGAGATGGTCAGCAAGCAAGAAGTCGTCATTAAGAATCTGGGCGCGTTTATGCAGGGCTTGCCCGGAGTCTCCGGAGCGGCTATCTTGGGCGATGGAAACATCGCTTTGATTTTGGATCCCGGCTCCCTGCTCCACGCCGCCTAGTCCCTTTCCGACATGTCTCAATCCGTTCCCCCCACCTTGGCGCAAGTTTGCGAGAAAGCCCTGCGGTTGCCGTGCTCACCTTCCTTGTTGCCGCGCCTCGCGAGTGCTTTGCAGAGCGACGAGAGTTCGGCGACTGAGATCGAGGGTTTGATTTCCATGGATGCTTCCCTTGCGGCGGCGACCCTCCGGCTGGCCAACTCGGCTTCCTTCTCGCGCGGCACGGTTGATACCTTGGAGGCCGCCGTGTTTCGCCTCGGAGCCAAGGAAATTTATCGTCTCGCGGCCATGGTGCTCGTCAGTCGTTGGGAAACGGGAGGTGCCTCTGCCTTGGGTTGGGAGCCGGGTGATTTTCTGCGCCGGGCCCTGTGCACCGCCATTGCCGGTGAAGTTCTTGCCAACACCACCGAACGCGTCGATCCACAGCTCGTCTACACGGCGGGTCTCGTCTGCGATCTGGGCAAACTCGCGCTCTCGCATAGTTGCGGTGAATTTTATCCGGCCGTGCGCGCCTACCGCGAGCGAATGGCATGCACTTGGGAACAGGCGGAGCGTGCCGTGCTCGGTTACCATCACGCCGACGCCACGAAGGAGTTGCTCCACGCATGGCATTTCCCGCCGCTTTACACGGCGATGGCCGAGTTTTTCACGCACCCGCACGAAGCTCCGCCCGAAGCGTTGCCGTTGCTGGCTCACCTGCACGCCGCGAAGTATCTTGCCATGGCCATGGGGCCGGGCGGCCACGAAGACAGCTTCGCGACGAATGTGCACGGCGCTTTCCTGACCGAGTGGGGTTTTACCTCCGAGCTGATGGAAGCGGCGATGCCAATCGTCCTTGAACGTGCGACTGCACGGCTGGGCGACAACCTGGCGACCGGCGTGGTAAAGGCGCATTAAGACGGGGAGCGCCAAGGCAATCGTCTGCATTTGGGTCAGGCCGGCACCGCCTGCTTTTTCACCCATAATTGGGCGAGGTGCACGAGCGTTTCAGCCGCCTTCTCCATATCCTGGAGCGTGACCCATTCCCGCTGGCTGTGCACCTCGTGCATCCCGGTGAAAATGTTAGGGGTCGGCAACCCGCGCTGGGTGAGGTTGGAACCATCGGTCCCCCCGCGGATCGCTTCGGCGAAGGGTTCCACGCCGGCGCGCCGCGCCGCTTCCTCGGCCAGGTGAACCGGACGCATGTCCTCCGCGAGCCAGTAACGCATGTTGCGGTATTGTTCGGTGAACGTGAGCGTGATCTGCGCCTTCGGTTCCGAGTGGCGCAAGTCGGCGGCGATTTCTTCCAGCGTGGCATGGTGAGCGGCGAGGCCGGCGAGTTCAAAGTCGCGCAAGATGAATTGCACCCGGGCGTGCTCGGCCGAACCCGTGCACGCGAGCGGGTGAATGAATCCGGCCTTGCCGCTGGTGCGTTCCGGTGACTGCCCCATGGGCAGCGCGGCGAGGAACTGGCCGGCCAGCCGGAGCGCGTTGACCATCACGTCCTTCGCCCAACCGGGATGAGCCGCGACGCCATGAATCTCGAGCTGCGCGGCGTCCGCGCTGAACGTCTCGCTGCAAATTTCGCCGCGCTCGCTTCCATCAAGGGTGTAGGCCGCCGTGGCACCAAGTTGAGCGAGGTCGAGCTTCGCCATGCCGCGAGCGATCTCTTCGTCGGGATTGAAGCAGACCCGGATCTTGCCATGCGGAATTTCCGGGTGACGGAGCAAGTGCCTCGCCGTGCTCATGATGATTGCGACGCCAGCCTTGTCATCTGCACCGAGCAAGGTCGTGCCGCTCGCGGTGATCACATCCCGTCCGATGGCTTTGCGCAGCGCAGGGATGGCCTCCAGCGTTAGAATTTGCTGCGGGTCATCCGGCAGGACCAAGGGGCGCCCGTCGTAATGGCGGTGCACGATCGGTTTTGCCGCTCCGGGCAGATTGGGCGCGGTGTCCACATGCGCGCACCAAGCGATGACGGGTGCGTCGTCCGTCGTTGTCGCCGGAATTGTGGCGAGCACGTAGCCGTGTTCGGTCAGGACGACATCATCAGCGCCAAGTTCACGCAGCTCTCGCTCCAACAAGCGCAACAAGTCCCACTGGCCGGGTGTGCTCGGGCAGGTGGGGGACCCGGGATCTGCTCTTGTGTCGATTTGCACATAGCGCAGGAAGCGTTCAAGCAAGTCCGCCGGGTCGATTTGCATCGGTCTCATCTAGCGCCCCGTGCGCTCACGCCAATGTCGAATTCTCCGGCTGGCGCGAACGCTACTTAACCCACGCGGGTAACTGGCCAATCTGCAGATCAAAAATCCACGGGCCCAAGAGCATGACAAGACCGATGATGATCGGCACGAGCAGCAGATTCAGGATCAGGCCGGCCTTCGCCATCTGGGGCAGGGTCACCTGTCCGCTGCCGAAGACGATGGCGTTGGGCGGTGTGCCGACCGGCATCATGTAGGAGCAATTGGCGGCGAGTGCCGTGGGGACGAGAAACAAGAGCGGATTCTGGCCGAGACTGAGCGCGATTGCGGCGACGATGGGCAGAAACGTCGCGGCCGTGGCGGTGTTGCTCGTGAGTTCGGTCAGCATCAGGATGCCGAAGCACACGGCGCACAGCGTCACAATCATGGGCATGCCCTCAAGCGCGCCGCTCAAACTGCCGAGGTAGCGCGAGAGGCCGTGCTTGTCGATGTTGCCGGCCAGACTGAGTCCGCCGCCGAAGAGCAGCAGGACTTCCCACGGCAACGATTTTGTCGCGGCCCAATTCATCGCAAACTCCCCGCGCCGCCAGTTTACGGGAATGAAGAACAACAGGAGCGCACCGGTCATTGCGATCGTGGTGTCGGTGACGAGCGGCAGCATCTTGGCCAGCAGCGGTTGAAATATCCAACCGGCCGCAGTCAGTGCGAATACGACCATCACGATTGCCTCCCCGCGGCCGATGGGACCGAGCCGCGATTTTTCTTCGCGAATCAAATCAGCCATGCCGGGTAATTCCCCCGTCTCCAGTCGGAAAGAAATGCGCGTGAGCACACAATGCACCGCCGGCAGCGTTACAAGCATCACCGGCACTCCGAGCAGCATCCACTGGCCGAAGCCGATGTTGAAGCCGTAGACCTTTTCGACGAAAGCAGCGAGGAGGGCATTGGGGGGAGTGCCGATCAAGGTCGCCATGCCTCCGGTGGTGGCGCCATAGGCGACCGCCAGCAGAAGCGCCGTGGGAAACTGCCGTTGGCTCGCACTGGCCGATGCCGGCAGCAATTGGACAACCGAGAGAGCGATGGGCAGCATCATCAGCGCAGTGGCAGTGTTGCTCACCCACATGCTCACCAAGGCCGACGCGAGCAGGAATCCGGCGATGATGCGCGAAGGCTTGGTGCCCATCAATCCGATGAGGTTGATCGCAACGCGGCGGTGCAGGTTCCACTTCTGCATCGCGAGGGCGATGATGAAGCCGCCGAGAAATAGATAAATGATCGGATTGGCGAAGGGTGCGGCGGTTTCCCGAATGTCGCCGAGATGCAGCGCGGGAAACAACACCAGCGGCACCAGCGCGGTGACGGGAATCGGCACCGGCTCGGTGATCCACCACACCGCCATGAGCAGGGCGGCACCGGCGGTGTGCCAGCCCGCGACGCTCAAGCCCTCTGGGGGCGCCACGAGCAGCGTGAAGAGCAGGGCGCCCGGACCGAGTATCCAGCCGGACCACTGCCGGAGACCATAACGCTCCGGCTGTTCGGTTGCTTCCTTGACTGATGTTTGGATCGAGCCGCGGGGTAGGGATGGCATCGCGTGGCCAAAGCCAAGCCGTTTCGCCCGACAGGGCCAAGCCTTTCCCGGTCTTGCCGCCAATGAGGACTACTCCCTTCGCCGGGGTAGAACTGCGTAATCGCTCACCGCTCCCGAAAAATCATCGGCCGGGACCAAGGACGGACAGAGCGGAATGAGGTTCCGAACGAGTTGTCGCTGTAACGATCGTCGTAAAGCCAGTAGCCGTCCCCTTCGTAGTGGCTGATGCCAATCCCGACGCTCACGCTGGTTTCACGATCCCGGATGTTCGTGGAAAATGAGCCCCCGCGCAGTGAACGTCCCCCGGGGCCGACGCCGTAGGTGACCGAGACCGCACTGTGAATCTCGAGGCGATCCGGTGCGGTGAGATCCTTGTCGCGCAACAAGCCCGGTGCAGTCGGCAGGATGGGGCCAGCGGCGAGGGCGGCAGTCACGAGCAAGTCGAGTTGGGCGAGCTCGTCGGCCGTGAGGCGTTCAAGTCCGGCGGCAGCGCGCTCCTCCGGTTGGCGACGCGAGCTGAAAGTGCCCGCGAAGGCGCGCACGTTGCCCTGGCGGGCAAGCGAAACCTCGCGCGCGACCAAGGCATTCAAGACCATTTGCTCTCCGGCGGAGAGCAAACCAAGGCCGGCGCCGGTCTGTTGGGCGACCGACAGTGTTGCAGTGAACCCCCCATCCGCAGCACAGAGGGGCACGGCAAGCAGCGCCATCGCAGCAAACACTGGCAAACAGGAGGTGATCCGCATGGGTGTAAAGACGCCCGTAACGGCCCCTGGTTCCAGCTCATTTCCGGCTCATCCCCGGAAAGCAGGGGTTGGTCGCCCGGCGAAGCGGTGAATGACACCTATTACGTGTCATTGCGCACGGCACCGTTTAATCGATCGGAGGTGCCCGCCGTGAGAGGAAGGGGCGTTCGCTGGGGGCGTCAAAAAGTCGGCCCTCCGGCAACTGAATCGCATTGTCGGAAAGGCATTCTGCGGTTACGAAACCCCTCAGTTTTTCTGCTCTCTTGTTTATTGCCGCGGGACAACGCGGCCAACCCCGATTCCGTCATGCATGGACAAATGATGCGTCAACCCTTGTTAATCTCCTCGCTCATTCGACATGCGGACACGTGTCACGGCGATACCGAGATCGTGTCCCGCCTGACCGAGGGGGGGATTCATCGCTACACTTACCACGATGCGCACGAGCGTTCGCGACAGTGCACCCGTGCCTTGCAGCGACTTGGCGTGACGGCTTCGGACCGCGTGGCGACTCTCGCGTGGAACAATTACCGGCACTTCGAAATCTATTATGCGACCTCGGGAATGGGCGCCATCTGTCACACGATCAACCCGCGGCTCTTCCCCGAACAGATCGCCTATATCATCAAGCACGCCGAGGATCGAGTGGTGTTGTTCGATCTCACTTTTCTCAAGTTGGCGGAAGCGCTTCGTCCCCTTTGTCCGGGCGTCAAACATTGGGTGGTTCTGACGGACCGCGCCCATCTCCCGGCGAGTGAAACCCCGTGGCTGTGCTACGAGGAGCTCGTGACCGCGGAGAGCGCCGACTACGAGTGGCCCGATTTCGACGAAGAAACGGCGGCGAGCCTGTGCTACACCTCGGGCACCACGGGCAATCCGAAGGGCGTGCTCTATTCGCATCGCTCAACCGTGTTGCACGCCTACGCGATCAATTTGCCCGACGTGATGGGGCTCACGGCCTTGGACACCGCACTGCCCGTGGTGCCGATGTTTCACGTCAACGCGTGGGGCCTTCCCTTCGCGGCGGCCATGACCGGGACGAAATTGGTGCTGCCCGGACCCGGCCTTGACGGGGCCAGCCTGTGCGAACTTTTCCAGAAAGAACGCGTTACCTTCAGTGCCGGGGTGCCCACCATCTGGCTCGGCACGCTGGCCTACTTGCGGGAAAACAAGATCCGGCTGCCCTCACCTCATCGGACGATCATCGGTGGCGCGGCCGCATCGCCGGCATTGATCCACGCGCTCGAGTCCGAGCAGGGCATCGAAGTGCGCTGCGGTTGGGGCATGACGGAAACCAGTCCCGCCGGCACGGTGAACACCTTCAAAAGCAAGCACGCCGCGCTCTCGACTGCGGAGCGGGACGCGGTGCACGCCAAGCAGGGGCGCATTATCCCGGGCATCGAGTTGCAGATCACCGACGATACCGGGAATGTGCTGGCGCGTGATGGTGTGGCCTATGGCAATCTCGAGGTGCGGGGACATTGGACCTGTCGCGAATATTTCAAGGGGGCGGGTGGCTCCGTGCTTCGTCCCGGTGGGTGGTTTCCGACCGGCGATGTCGCCGCGATCGATCCCGACGGCTACATGCGCATCGTCGATCGCACGAAGGATATCATCAAATCCGGTGGGGAATGGATCAGCTCCATTGATCTCGAGAATCAAGCAATCGGTCATCCGGCGGTCGCGGGGGCGGCGGTCATAGGCCTGGCGCATGAGCAATGGGGCGAACGCCCCTTGCTCGTTGTCGTGCGCCGGCCGGGTCATCAGGTGACCGGCGAGCAATTGCTCGATTACCTTCGACCCAAGGTGGCGAAGTGGTGGTTGCCCGATGCGGTCGTGTTCACCGATGCCATTCCGCTCACCGCCACGGGCAAGATCTACAAGACCAAGCTGCGCGAGACTTACGAGGGGTATTTCAAAAGCGGTCAGGAGACTCCGTGAACCGCGCGCGGAAGGGACCGTTGCACCTTGGAAAACAAAAAGCCCCGCGGCCAGGGGCCGCAGGGCGGGAAAACAGAATCCAACGCGCCGTTATTCCGTCGGGGCGCGATTCAGGCCGCGACGGTCGAGCAAGTGTTTCACGTTCGGCTGGCGACCGGCGAAATCGCGATACATCTGCATCGCATCCAGGCTGCCGCCGCGGGAGAGCAGCATGGCCCGGTAACGGTCGCCGTTGGCGCGGGTGAGACCGCCATGTTGCTTGAACCAGTCGACATTGTCTGCGTCGAGCACCTCGCTCCAGATATAGGAGTAGTAGCCGGCGGCGTAGCCGTTGCTCGCGAAGATGTGGTTGAAGTAAGGGCTGCGGTAGCGCGGGGGCACGGCATCGTAGTTGACCCCGTAGCGTGCGAGGGCGGCAGCCTCGAAGTCCATCACGCCGTCGGCGGCGGGAACGTCGTTGGCCGTGAGTTGATGCCAGGCGAGGTCCACCAACGTGGCAGCGAGATACTCGGTGGTGCGGAAGCCTTCGTTGAACTGCTGCGCCGCTTGGATCTTCTCCAGCATTGCGACCGGGAGCGGTTCGCCGGTCTGGTAGTGCTTGGCGTAGTTTTGCAGGATCTCGGGCCAGTTCGCCCACATCTCGTTCACCTGCGAGGGGAATTCGACGAAGTCCCGCGGCACGCTGGTGCCGGCAAAACGCGGGTATTTCACATCGGAGAACATCGTGTGCAGGGCGTGGCCAAATTCGTGGAACGCCGTGTTGACCTCGTCCGCAGTGAGCAACGTAGGCTCGCCGACCGGGGGCTTCGGGATGTTAAGGTGATTGGCGCTGATCGGTTTGGTGCCGAAGAGGTGCGACTGCGCAACGTAGGAATTGGCCCAGGCGCCGCCGCGCTTGGAGGGACGGGCATACCAATCGACAATGAAGAGCGCGAGGGGCGAGCCGTCCTCGTTGAAGACTTCGAAAATCCGGGTGTCGTCGTGATATTTCGGCAGATCGGTGCGCTCTTGGAAGGTGATGCCGTAGAGCTTGGTCGCGGCGAAGAAGACGCCGTCGATCAGCACGCGATTCATCTCGTAGTAGGGACGGACTTGCTGACCGTCGAAATCGTAACGGGCCTTGCGGACTTTCTCCGTGTAGATGGCCCAGTCCCACGCGGCGACCTGAAAGCCACCCCCTTCGGCATCAATCACCGCCTGCAGATCGGCGGCTTCTTTGCGTGCGTTGGCCACGGCCGGCGGCGCGAGCTGGCTCATGAGGGCATTAACCGCGTCGACAGAGCGGGCGGTTTGTTCTTCGAGCTGCAGGGCGGCGTGGTGGGCGAAGCCGAGCAACGCGGCCCGTTCGGCGCGGACTTTGACGAGCCGCGCAATGGCAGCGCGATTGTCGAACTCGCCGCCGCGGCTGTTGCGGGTGACCGATGCCTCATGCAGGCGTTGGCGCAGGGCGCGGTTGGTCAGTGAGGAAAGAGCGGGCTGCCCGGTGGTGTTGAGCAGGCGAATGACATATTTGCCTTCGTGACCAGCGGCCTTGGCGGCCACGGCCGCGGCCGCGATCGCATTGGCCGACATGCCGTCGAGTTCCTCGCGGGTCTCGACGAGCACGGCGGAGGCGTTGGTTTCCTTCAGAATGTTCTGCCCGATGGCGGCGTGAAGGGAGGCGAGCTCGGCGTTGTAGGCCCGCAGGGCGGTCTTTTGCTCGTCGTTGAGCCTGGCACCCGCGCGAACAAAGTCCTTGTAGTAACGCTCGAGCAGGCGATCGGACTCGGGATCAAGTCCAAGGGACTCCCGTTGCTCGAAGAGCGATTCGATGCGCGTGAAAAGCGCGGAGTTCAGGCGAATCGCATCGCCGTGCGCGGCAAGCTGGGGGGCCATTTCCTTCTCGATTTTCTGCATCGCCGGGTTGGTGACCGTGCCCGAGAGCGAGAAGAAGACGCGACTGACGCGCCCGAGCGTTTGTCCGGCGCGCTCGAGGGCGACGATGGTGTTGTCGAAGGTTGGTGCAGCCGCGTTGTCGGCGATCGCATCGATTTCCGCGCGATGTTCGGCCATCGCGGCGACGAACGCGGGCGCGTAGTGCTCGTCCTTGATGCGGTCGAAATGCGGAAAGAAATACGGGAGCGTGCTCTCAACGAGCAGGGGATTCTCAGTCATTGGCGGAACAGCGGGTTCGGCGGCGTTCAAGTTGGCGGTGACGCCAAGGGAGAGCGCGAACAAGATCGAAAGCGAACGATGGAGGGTTGGATCTGGGCAAAGCATAGGATGCGGACATTGGAGCCCGAAATTATTCCGCACGCAAGACTGAGTGATCCCCCAGTCGGCCGATAAACGGTTGCTTAAACCGTCGGATTTGGGCGGATGTGCTGTTCGCCAAACATCGCATCCAGAGCTTTGAAGAGCGTATTTTTGCAGATCGGCTTCGGCAGCACCTGATCGACGCTCAATTGCCGGTATTTTTCCTGGACCTCATTGCTGATCTCAGAACTGAAGACCATGATCTTGCCGCTGTAGGGGAGCGTGCGGGTGTGGCGCACCAGATCGAGGCCATTCATCTGGGGCATGTGATGGTCGGTGATCAGCAAATCGTAATTGTTGGGGTGGGTTTTGATTCTTTCCCATGCCAGCGCTCCATCGGGCACTATTTCAACCTGATGCCCATCGCGCATGAGCATGATTCTGACCGCCTCCCGCAATTCCGGCACGTCATCCGCATAGAGAACGCGCAGCTTCTGTTCTGCATTGTCGGATGGTGGATTCGTCGGCTGTATGCGGTGCCCCTTGGCTTCTCAGGGGCGAAGCGGGAACATTTCAAGCGTAAGCAGTGCCCGGAGGGAAAGACCACCCTTAAGCGCTCGTCTGGGGTCTCACTCCTAGATTCATCAAACCCGTTTGGAGAGGCGCTTGCTACGCAAGGGAAGACCTAGATTGGCGAATTCTCGAATCAAGGGCGCGGGGTAAATGAGAGGCGTGGAGACTGTGCTGGTTGGCGGGCGAACGGATGGGGGCGCCGATTGCGACACTGGTTTTTGGGGGATTTCCGGGAAGGATTGACCGCTGGGCGGGTTTGTTGCGGGTTGGAGGCATGTCGCGCTCAGTCGTGCTCCGGGATACCCCGCGCTGTGCCCGGTGCCAACTGGCGCCTCGCTGGTGCATCTGTGCCGGGCACCGGGCAATCGAATCGGTGCTGCGCGTCGATGTGATGATGCATTTCATGGAATGCTACCGGCCCAGCAGCACCGGACACCTTATCAAGCGCGTGCTGCCGGACTCGGGGCAGCACGTCTATCGAAAGGAACGGTTGTTGGAGCGCGAAGTCGTGGTGCAGCCCGACCGCGAGTTGTGGATTCTCCATCCCCAAGGCGAACCGATGCCGACCGGAGCGGATCCGAAGCGCCTGCAAGTGCTGTTGCTCGACGCCTCGTGGGTGCAGGCGACGGAGATGGCCCACAGCGTTGCGAAGTGGGGCCGGCGTGTGCGGTTGCCGATGCAAGGCCACAGTCGCTACTGGCTGCGGGCGCAGGCGGACGCCGAACGGTTTTCCACGGTTGAGTCGCTCCTGTTTTTGATGGAGGCGCTCGGTTTGAGAGAGGCGCATGCGGCGTTGCGGGCGCAGTTTGAATTGCACGTCTGGGCGTCGTTGTGTGCGCGCGGCCACAAGGCGCGGGCACGGGAATTCCTCGTCGCTTCGCCGGTGCCAACCGAATTTCCGGACCTGCTCGCCCGCCTCGCGCCGCGCGTCCGCGAGTGGCGCGCCTAGGTTTGCCGCTGCGGTTATTGCCGGCAGAGTTGGATCAAGTTGCGGCAAGTATCTTCCAACATGGCGACGGTAACCGGCCCATGACGGTGACGGCATGTGGTAAAGTCGCCTTGAAATGTCGCGAAACGACATCTTGTGGCGGCCAAATGGGTGCGACAACTTGGAGTGACCAGCTTTTCAATGAAAAGAGCGACATCTTGTGCGCCACAAAATGGTCACTACGAAATGGCGCATTTTCATAATTTCGGTTCGCGTGCGCCGCCGTCCGCAGCGGGAACCTCTCCCTCCGGGCGCAGGTGGAGCGGGTTGACCCCAACACGCTTTTGCCGAGCGAAGACAACACACTTTTGCCGAGCGGAGACAACGCGTTGAGGTCAAAGCGTTCCACCTCGAACCCAACGCAGCCCACCTCAATCCCAATGCGTTCGGGTCTTGTCCGTTGGTCCAGGGAGCGCACGCGTCTCGGCGTGCTGCTCTCGGCGTCCCGCCGAGAGCGGATCGGATGGCCCGGGCGGGACGCCCAAGCCGACACGCGGGACGCGTGTGCTCCCCGGACCCTCTCCCGAATCCGCGCAAGCTTCACCCATCACCCGGGCCGACACTTCCGCAGGTGGAGCGGGTTGACCTCAACACGCTTTTGCAGAGCGGAGACGACGCGCATTTCCCGAGCGAACCCAACGCGTTGAGGTCAACGCGTTCCACCTCAATCCCAACGCGTTCCACCTCAATCCCAACGCAGTCCACCTCAAACCCAACGCGTTCCCCGGACCCCTCCCGAATCCGCGCAAGTCGGATTGTGCGTGGGTGAAACCCAAACGGAGACTGGTCGATGCCATTTTGCTTGGCGATTGTGATGCCGACGTGCGCGTGCCAGCCGGCTGTGGTTTCGAGGTGATTTTTCCGGCACAGGCGACATGTTGTCGGCATGAATCGTTTGGCATTTCTCTTGCTCTGTGGCTTGGGAATCGGCTTGGCTGGTTGCGGACCGAAGGCACCGCCACCGCCCGCTGCGCCGGAAAAGAGCGAGGCCCTGGTTCGGCGCGAACGGCATTTTGGCACCGAGATCGCGCACCTGCCGGGTGTTGAGTGGCGCAACAGCGGTCTCGGCATCCGCATCATCGAACCCGGCGAGGGCACCCCGCCGATGCCGACCGATCGGATCCGCGTGCACTATGTGGGCCGGCTTGTTGACGGCACGGTCTTTGATGACTCCAGGAAGCGCGGCAAACCGGCGGACTTCGTCGTCAACCGCCTGATCACCGGTTGGGCGGCTGCGATGGCAGCGATGAAACCGGGCGCCAAAGCGGAGTTCTATATTCCGCCGCATCTTGGCTACGGCGGCATGCGTGCGGGCAACATTCCGCCCAACTCCGGTCTGATCTTCGAAGTCGAACTGATCGCGGTGAATCCGTGAGTGGTCCGGCGCGTGCAAGCGAATCAGACTTGGTGAGTTTGTAACCTATTGGGTTACAAACTCACGGCACCGGCCGGACCTTCGAGAATCAGGCGAAGGGAATCGAGGCGGAGCCGCGCCTGCGTGATTGCGCCGACCGTGTGCGTGAGTTGTTCGCGGGCGAGTTCGATTTCTTGCGGCCGCACGTGGTCGTTGAGGTGGCGGAGATCGACCAGCCGCTGCACATCGGCGCCGAGCGCCGCCGTGGCCTGGGCTTCGGCGGTCTGTTTCAACAGGCGGCTGCGCTCCTCGGCGCGCTCGGTGGCGGCTTCAAGCAGGCGCTTGAGCAGCGCCGCGTTGAAGCCACGGCGTTCGAGGAAGCGATGAATGTCACTGTCCTCGAAATCCCTCGCGAGAGACTCGGCCGTGCGCTCGTCGGTCAAGTCTTTGCTGCGCACATCGACCACGACCCGCACGGGGGTGGGGGCGAGAAATTGATCCACGTGCCACCGCGAATCGGCGACGGTCTCGAGCACGAAGACCGCTTCAAGCAGGAGGTTGGGCGCGTCAGACTCGATCAACCCGAAGGCCGTGGTGCCGGCTTGGGAGTTGATCAGCAGGTCGATGGCGTCTTGGACGAGCGAGTGATCGGCCGAGACGAACCGAATGTCCTCGCGGGCGATGGCGCGCGTTCGATCGAAGGTCGCGAGCATGCCCTCAGCGGGAATCGACGGGAAGCCCTCCACGTAGGCGTGGCTCGGGTCGAGGGTGATGTCGCCGTTCTCGTCTTCCTTGATGCGCACGCCGAAGTGGTCGAGGAGGTCGATGAGAAAATCGCGCACAAACGGGTCGGCATCGACGGCGCGAACACGCTCGATCACCCGGGCGGCGATTTCGGGATTGAAGGAGTTGAGCTCGAGCAACCGGTCGCGGCCCTTCTTCATCTTCGCCGACAACTCGCGCCGAAAGGCAATCGTCTCGTCAATGAATGCGTCGAGGCTCGCGCGACCTTGGCGGCCATTGCCGTCTTCGAAGGCGAGGGCGAGTTCGAGCAGCCGCTTGCGAAATTGCTCCCTGTAGTCGTTGCCGCCGTGGAGGGGCGTCTCGAAGGCGTCGATGCCGCGATGATACCACTCGGCGATACATTCCTCGGCGCTGCCTGCGATGTAGGGCACGTGGATCCGGATCGTCTCGGTCTGCCCGATGCGGTCGAGCCGGCCGATGCGTTGCTCGACGAGGCCGGGATTGAGGGGCAGGTCGAACAACACCAGGTGGTGCGCGAATTGGAAATTGCGACCCTCGCTGCCGATCTCGGAGCAAAGGAGCAGTTGCGCGCCTTCGGTCTCGGCGAACCACGCGGCATTGCGGTCGCGTTGCACCAGTGGCAGGCCCTCGTGAAAGAGGCCGACCTTGGCGCTCGTGCGCTCCTGCAGCGCAGCCTCGATTGCCAGCACCTTGCGCTGCGAGCGGCAAATCAGGAGCACCTTGGCGGGACGCATCTTCCCGAGAAAGCCGACCAACCAGTCCATGCGCGGGTCTTCCTTGAAGGAATAGCGGATGTCCGCGACTTCGCCCGCTTCCTCGGCCCGCAACTCGCGCGCGACGCGGGCCAATTGCGCGAGGTTCGTCTCGCTGAGGGGGACGGGGAGATATTTGCGCTTGGGAAACCCCGTCATTGCCGAGCGCGTGTTGCGGAACACCACGCGCCCCGTGCCATGCTGGTCGAGAAGCGTGCGGAGCAAACCTTCCCGCGCGCCGGTGCGGCCGCTGGCCAGTCCATCGAGATGTTCGTGCAACCGTTCCGGGTCGCGACCGAAGAGCTTCTTGAGCGCGGTGTGGTCGGTCGCGGTCAGGGTCTTCTTTTCAATGATTTTGCCCGCGATGCCCGCGACTGCGCCGAAGCGACTGGTTTCGGTGACATAGGCTTCGAAATCATGGTAGCGATCAGGATCAAGCAACCGGAGCCGGGCGAAATGGCCCGCGAGGCCGAGTTGCGTCGGCGTGGCGGTGAGCAACAACAGGCCGGGCGTAAGCCGGGCGAGCGCCTCGACAAGCGCATATTCGGGACTGACAAGCTCGGGTGACCACTCGAGGTGATGCGCCTCGTCGACGACGACGACATCCCACCCGGCGGCGCTCGCCTGCTTGCGGCGCACTTCGCTACGGGCGAGAAACTCCACGCTGGCCAGCGCAAGTTGCGCGGAGAGAAATGGATTCTGGCCCGGCTCGCTCTGCTCGATCGCCCCGCAGCGATCCTCGTCGTAGATGCTGAACCAGAGGTTGAAGCGCCGGAGCAACTCGACGAACCACTGGTGCGTGAGCGATTCCGGCACGAGCACGAGCACGCGGCGGATGCGCCCGGTGACGAGCAGGCGCTGGAGAATCAAACAGGCCTCGATCGTTTTGCCCAAGCCGACTTCGTCGGCCAGCAGCACGCGCGGCACTTGGCGCGCCGCGACTTCGTGCAAAATGTAGAACTGGTGGGGGATCAGTTGCAGGCGACCGCCGAGAAAACCCCGGACGTCGGACTGCCGGAACCGCGCCTGCGCCTGCAGGGCCCGGTAGCGCAGATCGAACACTTCGCCCGGATCAGCCTGTCCCGCGAGCAGGCGCTCGGGCGGCAGGCTGACGCTGGTGACGTCGGAGATGGCGTTTTCGCAGACGCGCCGCCCGCCACCGACATAGGTCAGGAGTCCATTGTGATCCTCGACGGATTCGACGATCAGCATGGCGCCCTCGCGTGGCGCGACGGTCTCTCCCACGGCAAATTGCACG
Source organism: uncultured Opitutaceae bacterium (assembly GCA_947085115.1). GTDB lineage: Bacteria > Verrucomicrobiota > Verrucomicrobiia > Opitutales > Opitutaceae > Didemnitutus. Next base: position 36,688 of record CAMTVF010000048.1, read on the forward strand.
CGTTTGAGCACCGGGGTGCCGAGCGCATAGAGGCGCGTTTCGCCAGTGGCCAAAAACGCAATGTTGACGCGGCGCGCCCCGCTATCGACCGACGCCACCACGCCGAGACCCAGCTCGGGTTCCCGTTCACTCATGCACCGCTGACCGACCACACTTAGCGACATCCTCCCATCAGGCCAACCGGTCGGCGGCGAATCAACCCCGTTTCGATCTTCTTTGCGCCGGGCTGCGGCGTCAGCCTTCGATAATGACATTGAAGCCACCGTAGGCCATGCGGGTGCAGTCGAAAGGCATTTTCTTCGGATCCGAGCACATGGCGGCGAGGCGTGGGTCCTTCATTGCCTTCGCGTTCACTTGGTCGCGGTGTTTCTTGGACTTAAAGGTGATGAACGAGAACATCACGGTCTCGCTGGGTTGGGATTTGGCCAGAGCGGTGAAAGAGAGAGCAAAGGTCGCTTTCAAGTCGTCGCCGGCGCATTCCATGTAGCCGAGCGCACCGTATTCCATCCAGATTTTGCCCGCTTTCACCCCCCATGCGGCGGTAGGCGGGAAGATTGCGTTTCGGAACAGGCAGAATAAATCCATCAACATATTTGGGCAAGGGAAGACTCCGTGGTTGGGGGTGGTTGATCGCGACTTTAGCCATGGGCGACGTTGCATAAAGCCTCGATTTCGATCTGGGCCGCCAAAGCACAGCCGCCACTGGCAGTAGAATTTGATTCAAGGTTTGAAACATCCCGCTAGGGTTCGTCGATGGAATCCCCCCATTGGCACGAGCTCGACGATGAACTTTTGCTGGAAAAGAAGATTACCCAACTCGGCCTGACCCTTACGGGGACACCGCTTCAGGCCAACGTTCAACAGCTCTACGACGAGCTTTCCCAGAAGGGCCTGACGTTTCATCCGCCCTGCCTCGTCGGCGATGAGTGGTTCGTGCCGGTCGGCATTCCGGCGATTTGCGTGCCTTTTTTCCTCGTGCACGAACGCCTGCGCAAGCTTGAGGCGAAGATGATGCTCGAGGTCGAGGGCGAGAGCCCGGAGTGGTTCATGCGCCTGATCCGCCACGAGGCGGCCCACGCTTACGCCTACGCGTATCAACTTTTCCGGAAACGAAAGTGGCAGCGCGTTTTTGGCAAGACCTCCTCCGACAACACGCCGGAGTTTTATCGTCCGCGGCCCTACAGCCACTCCTATGTCGTTCACCTCGACGGCTGGTATGCGCAGAGTCACCCGGATGAGGATTTTGCCGAGACCTTCGCGGTCTGGTTGACGCCCGGGCTCGACTGGCGCGCGCGCTTCAAGGGCTGGAAGGCCCTGCAGAAACTCGAATACGTGGATGAGTTGATGCGTTCCCTCGCCGGTCATCCGCCGCCCTACCAACCGGCCTTTCGCGAGAAGGATTTCAACTGTCTCAACATCAAGCTGAAGACCTACTATGCGCGGAAGCGAAAACAGAACGAGGACACCTATCCCGATTTCTACGATCGCGACCTCCGGCAACTCTTCGCCGGCGCGCCCGATGCCGGCACGACGAGGAAAGCCTCGGTCTACCTGCGCCAGCGGCGGCGTCAGCTGCGCGATGCGGTGTGCGAATCGACCAACGAAAAGAAATATCGCGTGCACAAGCTGCTCTCGCGCCTGATCGATCGGTGCGACCAGCTCGGCCTGCACCTCAGCCCCGGCGAGACGCCGCCGGACATGCCGGTGGCGGCCTACATCACCACGCTGGTGATGAACCACCTGTTTACGGGAAAATTCAAACGCACCAAGTAACCATGAGAAAGAAACTCAAGATTCTCACGCTGTTCGACGCAGTGCGGCCTACGACGCTGGACCAGGACCTGACCCCGGAGCTGAAGACGGCGGACTGGAAGACCGAAGCCGCAGTGCTCGCCGCCTTGGACGAACTGGGTCATGCCCATGAGCAAGTGGCCCTCTTCGACGATCTCGATCTTCTGCGCCAGAAGCTCCAGACCTTCAGTCCCGATGTGATCTTCAATCTGGCAGACCAGTTTCGGAACAACCGGTCGTTCGACCAGCACATCGTCTCGTTCCTCGCGATGCATGACATTCCCTTCACCGGCTGCGGCTCAACCGGGCTGACCCTCTGCAAGCACAAGGGCATTTCCAAAAAGATTCTCAGCTACCATCGCATCCACACGCCGCACTTTGTGATCATCCCGCGCGGCAAGCGCAGCGCCCGCCCGAAGCACCTGAAACTCCCCATCCTCGTGAAGCCGCTTAAGGAGGAGGCATCCTACGGCATCTCGCAGGCCTCGTTTGTCGAGACCGATGAGCAATTCAAGGAGCGCGTCACCTTCCTCCACGAAAACACGGACAACGACGTCATCGCCGAGGAATACATCGAGGGGCGCGAACTCTACGTCAGCCTCATCGGCAATCACCGCCTGCAGGTGTTCCCGATTCGCGAGTTGGTGTTTCGCGAGGTGCCGCCCGACGAGCCGAAGATCGCCACCTACAAGGCGAAGTGGGACGAGGACTACCGCAAGCGCTGGGGCCTGGAAAACCGCTTTGCCGAAGGGCTGGAGCCGGCGCTCGTGCGGCACATCGAATCAGTCTGCAAGCGCATCTACCACCTGCTGACGATCGACGGTTACGCCCGGATCGACCTGCGGCTGAACGCGCAGAATGAACTCTACTTCATCGAGGCGAACCCGAATCCCGCCCTCGCGCCTGACGAGGATTTCGCGGAGTCGGCCCTCAAGGCTGGCATCACCTACCCCCAGCTGATCGACCGCATCACCCGGCTCGGGATGAAAACCGCCCGCGATTGATAAAGCCCGCGCACGAGTCCACTCGGTCTGCAAACCGAGGCGGGCGATCCATTCGGCCAATGCGACCTGTTCGATGAAGTGGCCACTCACCTCGCGCATCGCGCGAATGTCGCGCATGTGCCGGTTCATCGTAAGCATTCAACTCTGACGGAGGGATTCGGCCGCCGCGATCGGATAGACTCGCGGGATGGAATCAGGCGACGACCAGAGGCGGCGGGATCACGGCAAAAGCGAAGCGGCAACGAGTGCGTCGGCGAAGAGCCTGGCGACTGGCTGACTGTAGCGTAGGGGACGTTTGCGCGGTAACGCTCCTCCCGGACGTCACCGGCCTTATCTTTCCAATGCCTCCATAACCGCCCATATCCTGCCCACGCTTTGGGAAGCTGAAAAAGGGTCAGCCGGCAGGGAGAACTGCGGGCATTAGCGTTTCTCAGGGGTTTGAGATAAAAATTGCTAATGCTGTGCACCGCTGTGATTCAATTTGTTTATTGGAGTGCCCTCTGGACGATGATGAGTCCCTTATGACTGGGCGATATCTTCACACAGCTGGGCGCGCATTTCTTGGCTTTTTGGCCCTGGTTTTTACAAGTTCGGCAATCGGACGGGCAGGGGCATTGCAGGGTGATACAAAGCGAGAAAATCAGTGGAGCCAGGCGGTTAGTCTCACGATCAGGGAATCTTTCGACGACAATGTCTTCCTGCAGAATGTCTCGGTGCTCGCATACCGGGAATCGGTTGTCTCGAGCGTTGCGCCCGCCGTCACCTTCGGTTTCCAAAACCAGGCGCAGTTCAGGGCTGCTTTGGCATATTCCGCCGATTTCGTCCGCTATCACAGCGAATCGAGCGAAAACCATGTAACTCATCGCGGATCGCTTAATCTTTCCGGGAAGAATGAGGGCCTGTCATGGGAGTTCCTCAATGGCCTTCAAGTGATCGCGGGTAATGACCAGGGGCCGAATTTCGCCCCGGGCGGCGACATTCCCGCCGCCGCCGGAATTCCCCTTCGGGAGCGCCGGAATGCCGTGGTCTATCGCGGGGCGTTGCGGATGAATTGGACGACGAATGAGTGGCTGATGCGTCCGGTCGTCTCGTTTTACGACCACGACTTCCGGACCCAACAGAGGGCGCGGACCGGTGCCTACGCCGGCTATGGCAACTATGTGGACCGCTCCGAGTTTTCAGCGGGAATGGATTTCGGACGGAGGCCTTCCGCAGACCGCCCTTGGCTGATGGCTGGCTACCGTTTCGGCCACCAGCGGCAGGGGACGCTTCTGGGCGTTGCAAGCCCCTACTCGAACGACTTTCACCGCGTGCTGCTCGGGGTTGAAGGCACCGTCAGCCCGACGGTGAAAGTCAACGTGATGGTCGGTCCCGATTTCCGGCGGTTCGGGCCGAACCCCAACCCGGCCTTCCGCGGGTCGGAAATCCTCTGGTTTGTGGACGCGAGTCTGATCCTCAATCCGAGTGCCGCCGACACCGTCACCTTCACCGCGAGGCGGTTTGAGCAGCCGGGATTCGGCAGCCACAGTGTTTTGGAGGACGGCACCTATGAGCTGGCTTGGCGGAGAAAATTCGGGACCAAGTTCACCGCCACCGCCAGCATCAGAACCTACATCACCGATTTTCAGGCGCCGGCCAACCGCGAGGACTGGGTGGTGACGCCTGCCGTGACCGCGTCGTATGTTTTCTCCAGCAGTCTTTCCGCTGATTTCGGGTTCCTGCGCGACCGGGCCAAGAGCCAGGTCACCGGAACCAGTGCCCGCGATTACACGCGGCAATTGGTCAACGCCGGCTTGAAATACACTTTTTGATTCCTCGACCTCATTGCCACGAGGCGAAAAAGCCACGATCCCCCAAAAATAATAAACACCATGACCGACAACACTCACCAGCCCGGAATTCCGGCGACAGGCCCCGAGGCCGACAAACGCTACAGGCACCGTCTCGTTCTTGGGTTCGGCCTGTTCGTCTTGTTCTTCGTCTTCTATGTCGGGACGGCGGTCATCCAGACGCCCGCTTTCAGTCATGTCTCGTCGATTCCGTTCCTGGGGATGCCATTGGGATTGTTCCTCTCGGTGGCGATTTTCCCCGCGTCCTGGGTCCTGATCGTCATCTTCTTCGCCAAGGGGGAATAATTTTATGGAAGACAATTTTCTCGTGGTCCTGTTCATTTTGGCGTTCGTCGCCGCAGGCATCTTCATCACTTGGTTCACCTCTAGGCAAACCAAGTCCGCCAGCGATTTTTATGTGGCAGGCAAACATGTGCCCTGGATCGGCGTCGGGATCGCGATGACAGGCAGCTACCTGTCCGCCGCCAGCTTCCTGGGTTGCGCAGGGGACATCGGCGTCTTCGGCGTGGACAGCATCTGGCTGGCGATCGGATTTTTCGGCGGCTACATGGCGCTGTTGATGTTGATCGCGGGCCCCCTGCGCAATGTCGGCAGTTACACCGTGGCCGACGCCCTCCACCGGCGGTTCCCGGACGACAGGGTCAAGCTGATCGTCATGGTCACCACGCTGGTCATTTCCATTTTCTACCTCGTTCCCCAGATGCTCGGTGCCGGCCTGCTCTTCGGACTGCTGCTGGGCTGGAATTTCGTGGCTGTCACCCTCGGCATCGGCCTGCTGGTCAGTCTCTATATTGTCTTTGGCGGGATGAAGGCGACGCTGTATAACCAGATCATCCAGGCGATCTTCCTGTGGGGTGCGATGGTGCTGGTCACGGTGATGGCGTTTTTCATCTTCGGGGACGGCTCCATCGGCAAGGTGCTCGATACCGCCAACAAGGTGGTGCCGCCCCTGATCGCCGCCAAGAACCCCGCCGTGGTCGAGGCGATCAAGGGTCTGCCCGCCGACCAGGCGATCGAGGTCGCCCGGTCCATGATGCCCGCTGCGGAGAGCGCGATGACGCTGGGGGTCAAGGTGCCCGGCACGCTGGCCCAGATCAGCACGGTGATCGCGCTGGTCTTCGGCACTGCCGGGTTGCCGCACATCCTCATCATGTTCTACACCGTCCGCAGCGCGCGGGCGGCCCGCAAGAGCGTGACCCTGTGCATCGTCGGGCTCGGGATTTTTTACCTCTGCGCGATCCTGTTGGGGTTCCTGCTTTTCCCGGGCATGTATGGCACGCTCGTTGAATGGATCGCCCCGGGAGGCAAGGGGATCGGCTATGCCAAGAACATGGCCGTGGTGCTCATGAGCGAGATGGTGGGCGGCAAACTGCTTATGGCCATCGCCGCCTCCGGCGCAGTGGCTGCGGTTCTTTCAACATCAGCCGGCCTGATGATCGCCACCGCCTCCACGATCAGTCACGACTTCTACAAGGTTTACATCAACCGCAATGCCACCGAACGGCAGGAACTGATGATCGCCAAGGTCACCACCCTGGTGATGTCCGTCATCGCCGTCGCGCTGGCAATCCTGTTGAAAAAGGAAAATGTCGCCTGGCTGGTGACCCTCGCCTTCGGGATCGCCGCCAGTGCGATCTTCCCCGCCATGGTGGCCACCCTGTGGTGGAAACGCGCCACCCGGCAGGGCATCATGATCTCCATGGCGACTGGTTTGACGGTTTCGGTCCTGTTCATCGTCCTTCTTCTGGCCGGCGTGCCGACGTTTCTGGGCATGCCGACCGCCGGCGGGCCCGGCGTTTTCGGAGTCACCGCTGCCGGCGTCGTGCTGGTGGTCGTCAGTCTGATGACCCAGGACCGCGGCAAGGACGTGGAAGCCTTTTTCGCGCTGGCCCACAAAGAGGATCACGACTGACCGGGCCCGCATCGCGCGGTGCCGCACCAGCAGGGAGCGGGTTGGGAGGTCCGGGGAGCACACGCGTCCCGCGTGTCGGCTCGGGCGTCCCGCCCGAGCCATCCGATCCGCTCTCGGCGAGACGCCGAGAGCAGCACGTGGGACGCGTGCGCTCCCCCGGACCAACGGACAAGACCGGAACGCGTTTGGTTTGGGGTGGAACGCGTTGGCCTCAACGCGTTGGGTTCGCTTCGCAAAGCGTGTTGGGGTCAGCACGCCCCACCTCGAACCACGAAATCATTTCGTGCATTTGGTGTGTTTCGTGGGTAAATCCGCCTCTGGGCAATTCCGCCCGAATCGTTACGGCTTGGGGTGATGAAATTCCGCAGCTTCTTTTTCTGGTATCCCTTCCGGTCCGCCAGGGTCGCCGCGCTGGTTGCGAAGCTTCCTGAAGACAAAGCCATCCATCTCCTCCGGAAGCTTGCAGCCCTCGCGATGCTTGGGGGCTTTGTGGCGATCGTGCTTGTCGATGTCGCGGTCCCGTTGCCCGACAGCGAGAGGCTCGCCCTTGCAACCGGACTCCTTGCGTTCCTTGCAGTCTACGCTGTCATGATTTTGTTTCTGCGAAAATGGCTGGCCGGGGCTGCTGGCGTCGCGGAGCAAGGCATCCCGATGCACTCGCTTTCCAATGACTCCGGGCCCGGCGCGGTGAAAAAATCTCAGGCACCGGGGCCAGGTGAACACTGAAACAAGGACCATGCCGATGAATCAGGATGCCATTTTCAGGACCGTCGCCGATCTTCTGCTGGTTCTCCACGCCGCTTTCGTCGCCTTTGTTGTCATGGGATTGCTGGTGGTGCTCTGGGGCGGATTCCGCGAATGGGCGTGGATTCGCAATCCTTGGTTTCGCTTCGGACATGTTGCGGCCATCGGGTTCGTGACGGTGCAGGCGTGGCTCGGGAAAATATGTCCGCTGACCATCTGGGAGATGAGCCTGCGTGAACGCGCCGCAGAGACCACTTACGGCGGCACCTTCATGGCCTACTGGCTGCATGAGTTGCTCCACTACGACGCGCCGCCCTGGGTCTTCGCCGCCGCCTACACCCTGTTCGGGCTCGCCGTGCTCGGCGCGTGGATAAAATTTCCGCCGCGTCCCCTGCGTTTGAATCGCACCGGGGAAGGCAAGGGACCGGGAACGCGAGGCTGACCTCGCATCGTCAGGTCCCCGCTTCCGGGAATGCCGCAGCGAACGAGCTGTTGACCTCAACGCGTTGGGTTCGCTTCGCAAAAGCGTGTTGGGGACGACCCGCTCCACCTGCCGAGTATTGCTTTGTGCTGTTCCACGTAAAATGGAGGCGACTCCAATTGTAACCTATCAGGTTACATTCCCTTTGAAAATCAGCGCAATCATGCCAGTGAACCTGACGGAGAAATACTAGGAACCCTCCGCGGAGATCCTGACTGCGCGACCAGCAGGCGAGGTGGAACGCGTTGACCTCAACGCGTTGGATTCGCTTCGCAACGCGTGTTGGGCGTGCCGCAAAGCGCGTTGTCTCCGCTCTGCCAAAGCGTGTTGGGGACAACCCGCTCCACCTGCCGGAGGATTTCGGAGGTGTCGGCGAGACGCCGAGAGCAGCACCGTGCCGGACGCGTGCGCTTGTATGTTTCCGAACATGCAAGAAGGAGAGAGCGAGTGGCGCAGCCGGCTTCCGAGAATGGGCCATAAAGCTCGTCGGAGGAAGCCGGCTGCGCCACGGTCGAATTTGCCCCCGGGGAACGGCTGTCCCCCGGAGGCGACCAGGAGGCGCGCCGCGCTGACGGGCGGGGCGCGCCGGAAGTCCCCGGTCCACCGGGCGCGCCGGCGATTGTCCTGGCGGCGCTGGCCCACAAAGAGGATCACGACTGACCGGGCCCGCATCGCGCGTTGCGCACGGCATCAATCCGACGTCGTGCGTGCGAGACCAGTTTGGTTTCCACCGAGTGTGCACAGGCTTCCCGTCTCGGTGTCCCAGATCGTCAGGCCGGAATCCGCGGAGACACATTCGGCGAGACAAACAAACTGCGTGCCTTCAACCGTGGCTTCGTGGTGTTGGTGAAAATGCCCGAAGACCCAGTGCTTCGGCCGGTATTCGAGCCCCTGCCAGAGACGGCGCAACTCCGGTTCACCGCAATCATCCCGCGGTCCGGCATCAAAACCAGCCGCAGTGATGTGCATGGCCGCGCCCAGTTCCATGTCCGGCGAGCCGCGCATCCCGATGCCAATTCCCGACGGGCATGAATGGGTGACGAGCAGTCCGGGCTTTTCCTGGTTGAACAGAACGCGGGCCTCCTCCCGTTGCCCCCGCGAAATGTAGTTGGGCCGTCCGCCAAACATACCGTGCTGCTGGGGGCGGTCCACGTGCAGCGCGCCCCCGAGGAAGCCGGCCCTCGCCCCGCCAAAGCTCGCGACCGAGGCGCGCTCCTGGTGAAAGAGATTGTGCGCGCGCCGCCAGGTTTCGATGGCACCGGTGCGGATCTGCCGTTGCAGCCAGCGGTGGTCCTCGTGGTTGCCATCGATCACGTGCAGCGGAACGGGAAACCGGACGCCTTGCGACCCGAGCGCCCCGATCAGGTCCGGGAAGAAACCGAAGTCGCCCACTTGGATCGCGGCCTCGATCTGCCAGTCCCGCTGCGCCAGCCGGAGCAACTCCGCGAGTTGCCGATGGTGACCGTGGACATCGCCGATGATCAGGACGCGCATCGGGAAAATCACTCCGCGCGGACGAAATCCTGCCGCAGGCGCGTCTGGAAAACCGACAGGTCGGCAAAGACCTTCTTCAACATCGCCCGCTCGAGACGGGTGAGTTCGCCCAGATCGATCAGGTTGTCCGGCTCGGCGCCTCCGGCAATGCGGGCGACTTGGTGCTCCAGCCGCATCTTCATCAGCGCCGAGTAGGCCTGCACGAGTTCGCCATGGCTCGACGGGACGAGCACGTGCAGCTCCAGCAGCCGCCCCAGCCGCTCCAGCGTGCCGACCTCCGCGATGTGGTGGCGCAGGGCGTAGACCCGCGCGAAGTTCACGATCGGGATGATGGCCCCCTTGATGTTGAACGCCGCGTGATGCTCCGTGCGCTGCTCGAGCTGGATGTTGCCGAAGAAGCCGAGCGGCGGCTTGAACTGGAGCGTCGCGGTGGCCAGATGGAAAAAGAACGCCGGCTGTCCGGCCTTGAGCAGTTCCCGCAGATGCACCCGCAACGCCGCCACCAGACCCGGGTCCCCGAAGGCGTGGCGGAAATCAAGCAGCGCGTTCACATCGAGCAGTTCCTGCGGATCGGGCGTCTCCACGCACCGGCTGAGATGGGCGCGCCAGTGCGAGAGAGACCGGCACCATTTCGGATTCGCCGCCATGACACCGCCCTGGCACCGGCGGTAGCCGACCTCGTCCAGCCGGCCGCACACCTGCGCTCCCAGCCCGAGAAAATAGGCCTGCACGGTTTCCTGGCGCTCCGGCTCCACGTCCTCGAAGATGATCGCGTTGTCCTGGTCGGTCGCGAGCGTCTGCTCGCCCCGCGCTTCGCTGCCCAGCACCACAAAGCTGAAACCGGCCGGCGGCGGCCCGAATTTTTCGACCGCCCGCTCGACCAGCCGGACGACGATGGCGTCCGACACCGCCGCCATCATCCGGGTGACCCGCTCCACCCGGGTGCCGCTCTCAAGCATCGACTTCACAAACAATGGCACCTGTTCGCGGCATTGGCGCAGTTCGTCCTCCGAGTCAGCCTTCGCGATCCGGCCCGACAGCGCCGCCACCGGGTGCCGCTGGGCGCGGAGCAACTCGCCGGCCGGAAGCAGGCCCCGGGTCTTGCCGCTCCCGTCTGTCACCACCAGATGCTGGATACCACGCTCCTGCATCTCGCGGACGGCTTCATACAACAACGCGTGATCGGCGATGTGCACCAACGGAGCGCTCATGATCGCGGATACCGCGCCGGAGCCGGCGCGTTCGACCGCGAGCACCCGGTTCCGCAAGTCCGCGTCGGTCACGATCCCCACGGCTTCGCCCGAAGGAGCCCGGACGAGAATCGCACTCGACCCCGCGCGGGCCATGAGCGCCGCCGCCTTCGCGACAGGCGTGTCCATTGCACAGGAAACCTCGGTCAACGTCGATTCCCCGACCGGGCGCGTGGGCAGCGCCTGCGTCGTCTGCAATTCGTCGAGCAGGCTGGCCATCATCTCCTCCGTGCGCTTGTGCGCCGTCCGGTCCTTGAACGACAGGATCAAACCCGGTTGCCCGCCGATTTGCACGGGGGCCACAGCCAGCAGCATGTCGAGACGCTCCCCGTCCTTCCGCACGAGCACCGCCGGTTGCTCCGCGCCGTGCGCGGCGGCGTCCACCGGCGCGGAGGGCACGGGATCGACGACATTCCCGAGCGGCAGTTCCCCCAACTCCGCCTCCGTGCGACCGAGCAGGCCGAGCGCGGTCCGGTTCGCAAAGACCAGCCTGTCGCCCAGCGCCAACATGATTCCCACGCGGGTGCCCTCGACAAGCAGGCGGTATTTTTCCTCGGACTCGCGCAACGCCGTCTCGGTCCGCCAGCGCCGTCGCTCAAGACCGAGGCCCTGCCGGGCGAGGTGGAAGAGGAGCCCCGCGACAATCCCGGAAATCCCCAGCGAGACGAAAATGACCCGTCGGACCATGAGGCCGACCTCCACCCGCACATCCTCGAGGTAGATGCCGGTGCCGACGATCCACCCCCACGGCTCAAATCCCTTCACGTAGGACAGCTTGGGCACCACCTGCGACTGGTCGTCCTGCCATTGCCAGAAATATTCCACATAGCCGCCGCCCTGTTCCCGCACCACCTGCGCGAACTCAACAAACATGCGGCGCCCAGCCCGATCGAGGTAGTCCGACAGGTCCTGCCCGTTCAACTCGGGCCGGTAGGGATGCATGACCATGCGCGGATGCATGTCCGAGACCCAGAAATAGTCCTTCCCCTCGTCGCCATAGCGCAGGTCGCTGATGCGCGAGATCGCCGCCTGCTGGGCCGCCCCGCGATCAAGCGCGCCGCTTTTCTCCCGCTCGTGCATCGCCGCCAGCTCGCTCCATGCCGCCTGGGTCAGCTTGCGGATCGTCTCCTTCTTCCGGTCGATGATCTGGCGCTCCATCGTCGGCACGACGAAGGCGAAGAGCAGCAGCAGGAACAGCGCAAACGTGACGACCGCCGGCGACACGATGTGCAGAGCAAACTGTCGCCAGCGAAGGCGCGGAGGCGGATTGGCAGGAGTGGCGTTCATGGGAAGCGACCAAGGAACTGACGGGTCATGGCTGGTGCACCTTTGTCTTCGGCGAGGGTAGCGGTTTCTGGGGCCAGATCAATGGCATCCGCCGCGCACGTTGCAGCCGGGGCGTGGTCTTGGGCTTTTCGCCCGCTTGCAATTGGCCCAACTTCGCAAGTTGCCGCGCATAACTCAAGGAACAGATCGCGCATCCTTGCGGCGGAAATCCGGTGTCGTTGACGCCGAAATTCCCCTGCTGGAGGCCAACGCAAATGCGTTCATCAGCGGGAACAACGATCTGCTTTGCCTTAAAAACCATCGCGTCTTCCGCATTTTGTCACCCCGTCAGTTCCTTGAGCGATGCGACAGTCGATCAGCCGGGTAGTCGGGTGAATGAAGGAACGACCGGGGTCGGGCCAAACCAAACGCGACAGAGGTCTCTGATTCACAGTCCCGACCTCTGCTTTTCACCAGTCCGTAACACTGCTTCGCCAGAATATAGTCCGGGCAATTGCAATTATCGTATTTACAATTAAGCCAATTGGATACATCGGTTGTTCACAAGTTATCCACGTCAATGGAAAGCACACTAAGCGGGCTATTTACTCACTCGCAGCGTCACGTTGGCACCCAGGTTAAGACCTACGTTCTGGATACGAACGTGCTGCTGCACGACCCTCAATCGATCTTCAAGTTCGAAGAGAACAACCTCGCCATCCCGGTCGAGGTTCTCGAAGAGCTCGATGCGATCAAGGGAGAACAATCCACGGAACGAGGGCGCAATGCCCGTCGCGTCCACCGGATTTTGCAGGAACTCCTGCCGGACTCCCACTCGATGCATGAAGGCGTGAAGCTGCCCAACGGCGGCACGCTCTCCGTCATCATCAACCGCTACCTCGTCGAGAACAACTGGTCCACGCCCGCGATGCAACGGCTGCGCGCCGTGGTATCGGACTTCACGAAGAAGGACAACCGCATCATCGCGAGCGCGCTCTTCGTGCAGGAGACGTTTCCGCCGCCCACGATTCTCGTGACGAAGGACGTCAACGTGCAACTCAAGGCCCGCGCGGCGGGGCTTGAGGCGGAGGACTACCTCAACGACAAGGTTCCCGAGGCGCCCGAGACGGATACCTACCCGACCGTCAATCTCGATGTCTACGAGATGCAGCGCTTTTGCTCCGAAGGTGGGATTGAGCTGGCGGAAGAAGCCGCGGCGAAACTCTACCTGAACGAATACGTGCTCTTGATGACGCCGGAGGGCAAGACCATGCCGGGCCGCTATTTTGGCAATGGCGTCGTCAGGCGGCTGCGCTTCCCGGAATTCGTCAAGGCCCCCGGTGGCATTCCGATCCGCCCGCGCAATCTCGAGCAGCAGTTCTTCATGGACGCGCTCATGGATGATTCCATCTCGCTCATCACCTGCTTCGGCAAAGCTGGCACTGGCAAGACGCTGCTCTCGACCGCTTGCGCGCTGCACCAGACGACGGACGAAGCGTCACGCTACGACGGTCTGTCGATCTCCCGTCCCGTGATAGCATTGGGCAAGGACATCGGATTTCTCCCCGGATCGCTTGAGGAGAAAATGAAGCCGTGGTTGCAGCCCTATCATGATGCGCTCGAGGTGCTCATGCCTTCGAAGTCGCAGAAGGATCCGCAGTTCGCCTCCAAGAAGGTCGGCAAGAAAAACAAAAAGCACGACGAGCTGATCGCGAACATGAACACGCCCCAGCCGTATCATGGCGGCAACGGAGGCGGATTGCCGCCGATGAAGCCCTATGAGCGGTTGATTCGCTGCGGCCTGGTCGAGATCGAGGCGCTCTGTTTCATCCGCGGCCGTTCCATCGCGCGGCGCTTCTTCATCTTGGACGAGGCGCAACAACTCACCCCTCACGAAGTGAAGACGGTCATCACACGCATTTCGGAGAGTTCCAAGATCGTCCTGATCGGCGATCCCGCGCAGATCGACAATCCCTACGTCGACGCGCGGAGCAACGGCCTCGTCTATTGCCACAACCGGATGAAGGGACAGTCGCTGCACGCCCATGTGAAGCTCTCCAAGGGCGAGCGCTCGCGTCTGGCGGAACTCGCGGCGGATCTCCTCTAGCCCGCGCCGCGCGGCGGCTCCTCCCTCCGTGAGCCTGCTCGCCAAGTTTATCCAAGTGCCCGTGCACGGACTTGTTCGTCTGCTGCTTGGCGCCTATTTTCGACGCATTGAGGTGCTGCATGCCGACCGGGTCCCTTCCGGTCCGGTGTTGATCGTGGCAAATCACCCCGGCTCATTCACCGACGCCTTTGTCGCGGGCGCCACGTTGCCGCGAGATGCCCATTTCCTCGCCGCTGCGCAGCTCTTCCGGTTTCCGCCGCTCGCCTGGCTGCTGCACCGTCTCGGGATCATTCCGCTGAACCGGCGCGAGGACGACCCGACCGCCATGCGTTCCGTGGCCGGCAGCTTCGCCGCCGCCTTCCGCGTGCTCGAACAGCAGGGCCTCGTGGTCATCTTCCCGGAGGGCGTCACTTACGACGACGCCCGCTTGCGCACGCTCAAGACCGGCGCGGCGCGGCTGGCGCTCGAGCTGGAGCAGTTGCACGGCGGCAGGCTCGGTCTCCAGATCGTGCCGCTCGGTCTGACCTACTCGGCAAAGGAGCGTTTCCGCAGTGACGTGCTGGTCTATTTTGGCGCCCCGATTCCGGTGGCGAATTTTTTGCCGCAATTCGCCGAGCGAAGGAAGGAGTGCATCAATGGTCTCACCGCCAAGATAGCCCGCCGCATGCAAGCGCTGCTGGTTCACCTGCCCGTGATGGAGCGCGGGCACGTTGTCTCCGCGATCAAGCGCCTCTATCTGACGCGGCTTCGCCTCGGCAATCTCATCATTCGCGAGCCGGTGAGCCCGTTGGCCGAGGAAACGATCTTGACCCAGGCCATCGTCGACGCCGTGGATTTTGCCTACCGGGAGTTGCCGGACGAGATGGCGGTCTTCCTCGGGCAACTCAACCGCTACGAGCGATTGCTGAAACAGCTGAGGCTGACAGACGATGCAGTGGAGGAATTGGCGGCGCACCGGCACGCGCGCGCGCGGGTTTACGGCATCGGGCTTGTTGGATTGGTGCTATTGCCCGTCGCACTGCTCGGCTGGTTGCACTGGCGACCGGTGACCAAGTTGATCGACGCGCTCGCCGCGCGCTTTCTGCATGAACACAAGCGCAAGGCCCAGGCCGCCCATGCGCGGATGCTGGCTGGTTTGGTCATCTACAGCGCGTTCTTCGTGGGCTATACGGCGTTGGCGTGGTCTTGGTTCGGGCTTCACCCGGCGGTGGGTTATGGGCTGGCGCTGCCGCCGGCGGGTTTCATCGGGCACTTTTACCTGACGCAGGCCGGTCGGCTTTTTGCGAGTGTGCGAACGGCCGCGGTGCTGCTCCGGGCGCCGTTGGCGAAACGGCGCGTGCTGTGGATGCGCTCAGCGCTGTTGCGCAAGATCGAGACGATGCGCGGGGCCTATCGGCAGACGCTGCGACCCGGGGTTGCCCCCGGAGTGGTTGGAGCGGACTGAGCGCTGCGGGGACCTCACTCTTTCGACTCGGCTTCCACCGGCTCCGTCTCGCCTTCCGTCTCCTTTTCGCTGTCGAGCAGGCTCGGTTCACCTTTGCGATGGGCGATCCATTCCATGATGCCTGCAAAGAAACCGGTGAACATCAGATCGCCGAACAGGGTGTTGCGGAAAAAATAGAGGGTCGGGGGAAACTCCGGATGGCCCACGGTGAGCGCCTGCCACCAGCCGGCGAGCGACTTGGCGTAGTAAGGGTCGGAGAACCATGACTGCGTGTTCGTGAGCAGGTAGAAAACCACCGCGCCGAGCAAACTGCCGTTGAGGAGCCAAAGCCAGGATTTGCGCTTCGCCACCCATGCGCCGAGGCCAATCGCCGCGACGAAACAGAAGGTGCGGACGATGAAGCCGGCCGTCGGCCAGTGCATGCCGTATTCGCGCGCGTAGAAATTATTGATGTAGATATCCGAAAGGAAGAGCGCGAGGAACGGAACGAGCCACATCCAGCGGTTGCGGAAATAGACGGCGCCACAAAAGGCGATGGCCATCAGCGGAGAGAAATTCGCCAGCGACATGTCCATCGTCGGCAGCAACCGGTAGAGGGTGGCGATCAGGATGAGGAGCAGAGCAACGCGCATACGAAAGAGGTTGTTAACAGGCCTTGAGTCTAGCTGCCAAGGGAGAAGCACCAAGCTTCAACCCTGACGCGATGAAAGTTCTCCCGTGGCTGAAATTTCAGCGCCTCAGCGGCCTTCGGCTTCCCGCGCCAGCAACCACAGCAGGTCGGAAAGCCGGTTCAGGTAATGTTGCAGCAGTGGGCGAGGGGTCCGGCCGTGGTTCGCGAGACCGATGAGGCGTCTCTCCGCGCGACGGGCGGCCGTGCGGGCCAGATCGAGCGCGGCGGCGTGTTGATTGGTGCCCGGAGTTGCCCAACCATCGAATTTGGGCTGCCGGGCCTCAATTGCCTCGACGGCGGCATCGAGTCGGGAGAGCGCCGCGTCGTCGAGCTTGGTGAATTTGGAATCAGCGTGGCGTTGCGCGTCGATCTGAGCGCAGGCGACTTCGCCCATGAAGGCCACGAGTTCCTGTTGAATCCGGGTGAGCTCGGAGGTTTCAGCTTTGGCTGGCAAAGTGGCTTTGGCCATTCCGAGGGCCGCATTCAGCTCATCGAGGGCACCGACGGCTTCCACCTGAGGGTGCTCCTTCGACACCCGCTGGCCGTAGAGAAGGGACGTTGTGCCGTCATCGCCGGTGCGCGTGGCGATGGAGCGGGGAGGGCGCGGTGACTCGGCGGACATGGTCAGGTCTTCGACGCTTCGCGCGTCTTCTTCTTCAAAGCTTTCAGATCCGGATCGATTCGCTTGAGGGTGTCTTGATCCATGCGATCGATGAAAAGGATGCCATTGAGATGGTCTGCCTCGTGTTGGATGCAGCGAGCGAGCAGGCCGTTGCAGCGGAGCGTGTGCGGGATGCCGTTTTCGTCCTGATACTTGACGGCGATCTCGTCCGGACGGAGGACGTCGCCATTGATCTGGGGAAAGGACAAACAACCTTCCTCGTAGGGAAAAATCGGCTTGGGCACGGCGGTGACGTCGGGATTGATGATCACCATCGGCATGAAGAGGTCGATGGGCGGGCGCGCGCCGTCGAGCTCCCAGTCAAACTCGCTCTCGGTGTTGCTTAGGTCGACCACGCACAGCTGAATGGCCTGGCCGATCTGGTGGGCGGCCAATCCGATGCCATTGGCGTCAAGCATGGCGTCCACCATTTTTCCGGCGAGGCGATGCAGGTGCTCGTCGAACTTGGTGATTCTGGTCCCCTTCTTTCGGAGAACCGAATCGTTGTAGTGAACAATTTTCAGTGGCATGGGTCGTATGGTCTGCAGCGTATTTGCCGGCGCGAGATCCCGGCAAATAAATTGTTTCCGCGTTCGGCTCTCCACTTTACACTCATTTCCATGTCCAAGCCCCCTGCGAGCAATCCCACACCCGTCCTTTGGATCGGCGGTATGCTGCTGGGCGTCGGGTTGCTGGCGATGGCATGGGCGTTGCCGGTCAATGTGAAGTCGCTCAACCCAGCGCTCTTGCGCGAGGCGGGTCGCGGGACGCCCACGGCGTCGACCCTGGGCCGTGAGCTGCTGGCGCTGGACAAACCCGGCCCGGCCGAACTCGTGCTTGATGCCGCCCGGACTGTCAATGACCCGGCGGCGGGAGCGTTGGGAGCGATTTACGCCGATTATACGAGCCGGCATCGCGACATGATTCCGTGGGGCGGCTGGGACGTGGCACTCGAACCGCTGCTTGCGGGACGCAACGAGGCTTCGCCCGCCGAATCGACGCCCGTGCTGACCTTTCTCGTCACCCAAAAACCGCGGGACAACCTCCGGCGCTACCTTCAAGCCTCGCGACTGCCCGGAGTGCAGGCGTTGCTCAAGACTGCCGAGCTCACGACGACCAAGCGTTTCGTGCCAGCCTCGCGTCCCGGCGGGCAACCGCTTGAGGCGGTGATCTTGCTCACGGCCTACCTCTGGCAGCGCGAAAATCTTCCGGCCTCGCTGCAACGCGACATCCGCACGCTGGCCGAAACCGCCGTCACCACGGGTCAAATGGGCGAGTTGGAGGATTTTTATCTCGATATTCTCTCATTGGGGAAGCGACTGAACTGGATCCAGCTTTCCGAGCTTCTGCGCACGGCTGGCAGTCCCGGCACGGTGGCGCAATTCGCCCATTTGACCCGGGTGGCGCCGGAGCACCTGCCGATTATCTATACCTCGGCGCTCATGACCAAGTCCGCCGATGCCGTGGCGCGTTACCTGATCGCATTCGGCAAGCCCGGGGCGGAGAACCTGCGGCTCGCCCTGTCCTTCGGTGAGGGCGCGGTCCGGCAACTCGTTGCCCGGCAGGCTCCCGTCACGGAGGCGACAGGCCCGGAGTTCGAATTCGGCGCGGGCTTCGCGCTGCGCAATCCCGACCTCGCGCTCTTCTTGAAATACGCGGGCTTTCTCGCCGGGGTGTTTCTGGTGCTGCGCTCGGTCGACTTGCGGATGTTTTTTTCCGCGGGGGAAAACCTGCGCGAGGCATTCCCGAAGATGGGCAGCGGGGTGCTCGCCGGGATTCTCACTTTCATCTTCTTCGTTTTTTCCGAGCCGTTCTTGCTCAAAGCGGCGGCCGCAACCGAATACCAAGTCCGTCTCGTCGTGCCGATCCTCGGTGCGGCGGCGGCGTCTCCGTCTGTTTCAACCAACGTTCCCACCATGGATAATTCCACCATCATCTCCATCATCGTCTTCGCGCTGATCCAAGTCGGCTGGTATATGATCTGCCTGCTGAAGATATCCGAGGTCGCCCGCCAGGGGGTGCCGGTTCTCACCAAGCTCAAGCTCATGGAGAATGAGGAGAATCTCTTTGATGGCGGCCTCTACATCGGCATCGCCGGCACGGCGACCGCCCTCGTGCTCCAGGTGTTGGGCCTCATCGAGGCCAACCTGCTCGCCGCCTACTCGTCCAATCTCTTTGGCATCGTCTGTGTGGCGCTCGTGAAAATCCGCCATGTGCGCCCCTACAAACGTCAGCTCATCATCGATTCCCAGGCGACGAGCATTGCGGGCTGATTCCTCGTCATGAACAAGACGCTCCTCCTTATCATGTGCGACTTCATGTTGCTCAACATTCTCGCGCTCACAAGCTGGGAAAAGGCGGAACCGCAGCGCGGAAAGATCGAATCCGTCGCGCCGACTTCCCTGACGTCTGCCGCCGCACCGTCCATCAACGCGGATATGGTCGAGTTGATGCGCGTTTCCCTCGAGGACGAACGTGTCACCCGTGAGCAGCTTGCAGCCCAGTTGGGTTCGACGCAGGGCACCCTGTCCGAGCGTGAGAAGGCCCTTGCGCAGGCGGAGCAACAGCGCACCCAGCTCCAGGGTGCGCTTGCGACGACGACGTCGACCGTGAAGGAGCTGGAGAAGAAATACTCCGCCGCCACCGACGAGGCCTTTCTCTCGAAGGAGCAACTCGCCAAGATGCAGCGCGAACTCGATGAACGCCGCGCCGAGACCGAACGCCAGGCCGCCGAGGTTGCCCGTCTCGAACGCCACAATACCGAGGCCCGGCAGCGCATTGAGAATCTCAGTGTTGCCGTGCGCGTGGCGGAGCAGGAGAAGCAATTCCTCGGTCAGACCCTCGAACAGGCCCGCGGCCAGATCGAGGTCGAGCGGCAGGAGCGGTTCAAGGTGCAGGAGCAAACCACGCAGCTCGCGCAAGGCGTCGGCCAATTGGCCGCGCGTTCGACCGAATTAACAAAGGAACTGCGCGACAACCGGCCGGTGAATCCGAATGTTATTTTCGGTGAGTTCCTGACCAGCCGCGTGCAGATGCAGGTGACGACGCAACGGCCCGGGCTGTTCAGCCCGAGTTTCCGTGAGCGCGACTCCCAGACGGTGCTGATTTCCGACGGGAACCAAACCTACGCGTTGATGCACGTGAGCGACACGCCCTTTGACCTCACTCGCGAGATTCCGTTCAATTACCAAAAGATCACCGGGCGGCTGGCCTTTGGTTCGATCAGTGCGCCGTTGGCGGAATTGCGCTTCCTCAACCTCGATCCGCGCGTCCTCGTTGTTCCGGTCAACGAATCCCTCGCGGCCCAACTCGGGGCCAAGATTTACCGGTTGGCCGCCGACCCGTTCAAGTTTCCGGAGGTGGTGCTGATACGCGCCGACGACGGCAAGTATGGCGAAATCCCCTTCCGCCTCGACGCCGGCAACCCGGGCTTTGTGCGGGTCGACAATCGAATCGTCACGCGGATGTTTGGGGAATTCTCACCCAGGCGCGGCGATCTGATGTTTGCCAAGACCGGCGAACTCATCGGCGTCATGGTGAACAACGAATATTGCGCGGTGCTGGGAGATTTCAAATCTGCCCACGTGTTGCCGGTAGGGGAAGCGGTGGTCCAGCAGAACACCGAAGCTGTCTTCCGCGACCTCACGTCCCGCCTGCAGCGATTGCCGCAACGGCTTCAATAGCGGCGGGCACGGTCCAGCGCGCATTCGTAGTTGAAGCTAAGTGATTGTGCGGAGCGGGGCTGAGCGATTTGGCGGGACATTCGCGGAAAACTTTTCTTTGCTCGACGCCGATGACTACATCGACGCCGACGCTCCCCCCAAAACCCCTGCCGC
>CAMTVF010000049.1:0-2373 GCA_947085115.1 uncultured Opitutaceae bacterium
CGCGAAAAAATCATTTCCCCCACCCCATGAAAAAACTCGTCCCCCTCGCCCTCCTGTTCACCGGCCTTGCCCTCTCGACGGGCACCTCCGCGCGCGGCGGTGATCTCTGGCTCGACCTCATCGAAGGCGAGGAAACCAACGAGACCAACGTGCTCGTCGATCTCGCCACCGCCGGTGTCATCTACGTCGGCGAGGCCCACACGATCGACCGACACCACGCCATCCAACTCCACCTCTTCCAAGCACTCGCCGCACGCGGCGTGGCCCTCTCGCTCTGTCTCGAACAGCTCGAAGCGCGCGACCAACCCGCCCTCGACCGCTTCAATTCCGGCGAGTTGTCCTTCGATGCATTCGCAACCGAAATCAACTGGACGAAGAAATGGAAAAACTTCGCCGACTACCGCGCGCTCTGCGAATTCGCGCAGCAGCACAAAATTCCCGTGCGCGCCCTCAATGCCCCCGCCGCCACCATCCGCGCGGTCAGCCGCGGCGGCGGTCTTGCCAACCTGCCCGCCGACCAACGCGCCCTGCTCGCCGACGAGATCGTGACTGACGATCCGGTCTACGAACGCCTCATGAATCTTACCCTCGCGGTGCACATGGCGATGGACCCCGCCAAGCTCCGCCCGGTTTTCGAAGCGCAGGTTTCCCGCGACGAAACGATGGCCGCCAACATCGTCGCCGCCCGGCACACCGATGCCGCGAGTGGACCGCGCACCGCCTTCGTCATCATCGGTGCCGGCCACGTGCGCCACGGGCTCGGCACCGCCGACCGCGTGCGCCGCCGCGAACCCGGCATCGCCGAGCGCATCGTGCTCATGACTGAGAGCGGCCAACTTGTGCTCAGCGAAGCCGACAAGGCCGCGTCGCGCGAAATCACCATCTCCCATGCTGATCTCCGCGCGATCGGCCGTCCGCCCGGCGACTATCTGCTCGTGTTGCCCCTTTCGCGCGCCGCCAAACCCGCAGCGAAGTAGGCAACCTCCGCCAAGCCCGGGAATAGCCCTTGTCGCATCAGGTCAGCCTGCCACAACTTGGCCCCATGGCGCTGCACCCTGAGTTCCCTACTTCGCGCTACACCCCCCTGGCCATCTCTTCTGCAGCACGAATGTTCCCGTCTGCCTCCAGTTCCTCGCAAAGAACAAAAACGGCGACGAACCTGCAAACAACACCCGTTTATTCGATGGCAGAACGGATCCCGGGTGGGTAGCATAACGCCATGAAACTTGTGCTCATGGAAAACCGCAGAAGTCGCCAGGGGGAACTTGGACAGTTCCTCACTGCGACGCCTGTGGCTGATTTCATGGCTTCAATGTTCGGGCCGCTTCCGAGAACGGTGCGCTTGCTGGATGCGGGCGCTGGCGCTGGCTCACTCACCGCCGCTTTCGTCTCCCGGTGTTGTGAAAAGCGCGACGGTGTTCGTGCCATCGAAGCCACGCTCTATGAACTCGACGGTGAAATCTTGGACGCATTGGCGGCGACGATGGGTGAGTGCGCGCATCGCTGCGCCGAAGCGGGCATTCGCTTCACCTTCACCATTCATTCCGCCGACTTCATCCAAGAAATGTCGGCCCGTCTCGCGGGTGATTTGTTCGGCACACATCCGCCCGCCTTCGATGCCGCCATCGCGAATCCGCCCTATCGCAAAATCAACACTGACTCCGCCGAGCGACGCGCGCTGCGTTCCGTCGGCGTCGAAACCAGCAACCTCTACACCGGCTTCATCGCGCTCATTCAGCGGCTCTTGGTTCCCGGTGGCCAACTCGTCGGCATCACGCCAAGGAGTTTTTGCAATGGCCCTTACTTCCGCCCGTTCCGCGAAGACTTCTTGAGCCATCTGGAGCTGCGCCGCCTTCACGTCTTCGAGTCCCGCCAGGCCGCCTTTCGCGCCGACAGCGTTCTGCAGGAGAACATCATCTTTCACGCGGTGAAGGGACAGAACCAACCCCTTGAACTCACCATCTCCAGCAGCAGCGGCGAGCACGGCGACGACATCACCAAGACCGTTTATCCCTTTGCCGAAATCGTCCACCCGCACGACGCCGAGAAATTCATTCACATCCCCTCCACGGCCAGCCACGCCACGGCCAAGGAAACCATGGACGGCCTCCGCTCCAGCCTCGCCTCGCTGGGCGTGACCGTCTCCACCGGGCGCGTCGTGGACTTCCGGCTCAAGGACGCCCTGCGCAAGGAACCCGAACGTGGCACCGTGCCTCTGCTCTATCCCTGCCACTTCAACGGCGGCACCGTCCACTGGCCTAAGCTTCCAGCCCGCAAGCCCAACGCCATCCTCGACAACGACGAGACACGCCCGTGGCTCGTGCCCTCCGGCGTGTATCTGCTCACGAAACGCTTCACGTCGAAGGAAGAGCG
>CAMTVF010000050.1:0-22975 GCA_947085115.1 uncultured Opitutaceae bacterium
CCTTGCGCCTGACAGGTCGGCGACTTTGCTTGCGAATCTGACTTTGGAGAGATGGCCGAGTGGTCGAAGGCACACCTTTGCTAAAGGTGCAGACCCCAAAAGGGTCTCGAGGGTTCGAATCCCTCTCTCTCCGCCAGTTTTTGGGTCTAGACCAAAGTTTGGGGAGGGGGCATGTTTAGGTTGATGGTTATGGGTTTGGGTTAGCCGCACCGGGCGATGACGCGGAGGCGGTAATTCGCACTGGGCCCAGCGGGCTCGCCGCGCCCCCGCTCCATGAGGACGCATTTGCCTTGCGGTTGAAGAAGCGAAGAAGATAGCGGTGGCGATATAAAGATAGCGGGGCGAAATGCCGCGCTGACAATAAAAACGCCGCGGATTGCTCCGCGGCGTTTGAAATAGGCGAGCTTTGCTTAGCTTAGTAGCGGTAGTGCTCGGGCTTGTAGGGGCCTTCGACAGGCACACCCAGATACTTGGCTTGGTCGGGCGTGAGCTTCGTCAGCTTGACGCCGATCTTCTCGAGATGGAGGCGCGCGACTTCCTCATCGAGGTGCTTCGGGAGACGATAGACGCCGATCTCGTAGGTTTCGCGATTCTTCCAGAGATCGAGCTGCGCAAGCGTCTGGTTGGTGAAGCTGTTCGACATGACGAACGAAGGATGCCCCGTGGCGCAGCCCAAGTTCACCAACCGGCCCTCGGCGAGCATGTAGATGGCGTTCCCATTGGGAAAGGTATACATGTCGTATTGCGGCTTCACGGTTACCCGCTTGGCGTCTGACTTGTTGAGCTGATCAACTTGGATCTCGTTATCGAAGTGGCCGATGTTGCACACGATCGCCTGGTCTTTCATCAGGCGCATGTGCTCGAGCGTAATGATGTCTAGATTGCCCGTCGTGGTGACGTAAATGTCGGCTTTGCCGAGCGTCGACTCGATGGTGTTGACTTCGAAGCCCTCCATCGACGCCTGCAGGGCGTTGATGGGATCGATTTCTGTGACAATGACGCGAGCGCCAAAACCGCGCAGCGAGTGCGCAGAACCCTTGCCGACATCGCCATAGCCGCAGACGCAGGCGACCTTGCCGGCAATCATCACGTCGGTTGCGCGCTTCAAGCCGTCGGCGAGTGACTCGCGGCAGCCGTAAAGATTGTCGAACTTGGACTTGGTGACCGAGTCATTGACGTTGATCGCCGGGACGAGCAATTGGCCCTTTTCGAGCATCTGATAGAGGCGGTGAACGCCCGTTGTGGTCTCTTCGGAGACACCGCGCCACTCTTTGACCAAGTTGGTCCAGAGGGTGGGGTTCTGGGCATGCACGCGCTTGAGAAGGTTCTTGATGACCTGCTCTTCGTGATTGGCCGAAGGAGACTCGACCCACTTGTCGCCCTTTTCGAGCTGCACGCCCTTATGGATGAGGAGCGTGACGTCGCCGCCGTCATCAACCACGAGTTGAGGACCGAGGCCATTCGGATGGACAACGGCATCCAAGGTGCAGTCCCAGTATTCTTCCAACGTCTCGCCTTTCCACGCGAAGACCGGAACACCCGTCACGGCAATCGCGGCGGCGGCATGATCCTGCGTCGAGAAAATATTGCACGACGCCCAGCGCACGATGGCGCCGAGCTCGACCAGCGTCTCAATGAGAACGGCAGTCTGGATCGTCATGTGGAGCGAGCCGGTGATCCGCACGCCTGCCAGCGGCTTGGACGGGCCGAATTTTTTGCGGACGGCCATCAGGCCGGGCATTTCGTGCTCGGCGATGTGAATTTCTTTACGTCCCCATTCGGCGAGCGTGATGTCCTTGACCTTGAAATCGGTGGATGAGGAAGAAGCGGTCGTAGTAGCCATTGAGTAATGCAGTTGGGCGAAGGGTTAAACGGCGGCCCGAAGAGCGGCGGCCTTGGAGATTTGCTCCCATGGAAGACCCTTCTTGCCGAAGTGGCCGTAGTTCGTGGTTTGCCGATAGATCGGACGGAGCAAATTGAGCTGGGCGACGATGTCGGCCGGCTTGAAGCTGAACACCTGCTGCACGGCGGCCGTAATCTGCTCGTCGGAGACTCCTGCTTTGGCGGTGCCAAAAGTCTCGACGCGAACGGACACGGGTTTTGGGTGGCCAATCGCGTAGGCAAATTGGATCTCGGCGTGCGTGGCGAGGCCAGCGGCGACAATGTTCTTGGCGATCCAGCGACCCATGTAGGCGGCCGAGCGATCAACCTTCGACGGATCCTTGCCCGAGAACGCGCCACCACCGTGGCGGCCCCAGCCGCCGTAGGTATCGACGATGATCTTGCGCCCGGTAAGCCCGGAGTCCCCTTGCGGTCCCCCGATCACGAAACGGCCGGTGGGATTGATAAGGAACTCGGTGTGCTTGCTCAGCATTTTCGCCGGCAGCACCTTTTTCACGACGTTCTCGATCAGATATTTCTCAATCGTCGAATGCGCCACGCCATCGGCGTGCTGGGTGGAAATTACCACGTTCGAAACCTCGACCGGGCGGTCGTTCTCGTAGCGCACGGAAACCTGCGACTTCGCGTCGGGGCGGAGCCACGGAGCCGCGCCGGATTTGCGGATATTGGTCAACTCGCGACCGAGGCGATGCGCGAACATGATCGGCGTCGGCATCAGCTCGGGAGTCTCGTTGCACGCGTAGCCGAACATGATGCCTTGATCGCCGGCTCCTTGCTCAGCGGTCTTCTTACCCTTCGCCTTCTTGGCATCGACGCCTTGCGCGATGTCCGGGGACTGCGTGGTCAGGTAGTTGTTGATGAAAATCTTGTCGGCGTGAAACACATCGTCGTCGTTTACGTAGCCGATGTCGCGAATGGCGGCGCGAACAATTTTGCCCAGATTCAGCACCTGATCGATCGGCTTTGGGCCAATCTTCGGAATGGTGATTTCACCGGCGAGGATAACCATGTTGGACTTGACCATGGTCTCGCACGCCACGCGGCTGGTGCGATCAAGCGCAAGACAGGCGTCGAGCACGCTGTCCGAAATCAAGTCAGCAACTTTGTCGGGGTGACCCTCGCCGACTGACTCTGAAGAGAACACAAATGAGTTGGCCATAAACCGTCAAAAAAGATGCCTCAGCGGACAGGAGCAAGGAGAATTATCAACATATCCGGATTTTATGATACGAGAACCTGCCCAATCCCTGCGCTTGCGTCCGGCCGCTGGGAACCTTGTCATGGTAATCCTCCACCGTCCTTTCTGCATATCATGCCAATTGACAACGTCCTAAACGCTGACGCTATCGCGGCCTTGAAGTCGGTTTCTCCAGACGACGGCGGAGAATTTTTCAACGAGTTGGTGGATATTTTCCTAGCGGATATGCCTCTGCGTTTGACCGAGATCGAAACGAGCCTTGCCAATGGTGATGGCCCAACGCTGCAAAGGGCTGCGCATAGCATCAAAGGTTCCTCGGGAAATTTTGGGGCAACAGCGCTTGCGGAAAGTGCACACAAGATCGAGTTACTGTCGAAAGCCGGCCAACTCGATGCCGCCAGAGCCGAGTTCGCGCTGCTGGCGGCCGAGTTTGCCAAAGTGATCTCGGCGCTCGCCGAAGTCCGCATGAAATAGCATGAACCTCGACGGAGGAGTCAGGCACGTCATCGTCGGGGGCCTTGTCAGTTGTCTTACTCTGTCAGCTGCCGGGCTCGACTGGATTTCAACCTCGGTGGACGCAACCACCGCACCGTTTCAAGCGACATTGAATGTCGCTTTTGGATTCAAAAATACCGGGCCCAATTCGGTAACCGTTCTCGCCATCCAGACGAATTGTGAGTGCCTCGAAGCGACGACCGACCAACCAAGCTATGAACCCGGTGAAACCGGTGTCGTGACCGCACGTTTCACGGCAGGTGACCGCCTCGGGCTTTACGAACGCTCGATCACGGTTTTGACCGATGATGGCAATCCGCCTCAGAGACTCGCGGTTCGTGTGACGGTGCCTGAGTTTGCCACGATCACCCCTCAGAATCTGAATTGGACGATCGGAGGAATCGCCGAGGAAAAGACGGTGGAGGTGAATCCGACGGGCGAAGGCAAAATCAACTTCGTCGAAGCCTTTGCTTCCTCCGGTGATTTTCGGGTCCGCCTGGAAGTTGTGACTGAAGGCAGGCATTATCGTCTGCATGTGATGCCGCTCCGCACTAACGCTCCTGCCAGTGCGGCCATTCGCCTCAAGGGTGCGACGGCCTCAGGGCTGGAGGTGATCGTCAGCGCTTACGCCAACGTTCGCTAGCTGGACTCCATTCCTAGGGGAGAAAGAACCCGCGCTGCTTGTCTGAGATGGGCAGCGCCGCCCTCTCCATCACTTGCAAGAGATCTTCCCAAATCTGTCGCTTGGAACGATTGCTCTGATTTCGCAAGATGTAGGATGGATGGTAGGTCACCATTAGTGGTAGTCCGGCAAATTCATGCCAGTGTCCGCGCACTTCGCCGAGCGCCTTAAATGCACCGTGCCCGAGTAATCCAGCGGCAGCGGTTGCGCCAAGCGTAACGATGATCTCTGGCTGAACGATGGCGAGTTGCGCCCTGAGAAACGGCAGGCAAAAATTCATCTCCTCCTCCGTCGGCGGGCGGTTGCCGATTTGCTCTCCGGTTGGGCCGGCGGGCATTTCCGGCCTCCAATTCATGATATTGCCGATATAGACCTCGTCGCGCTGCAGACCCATTCCTTGAATCATTCTGGTGAGCAACTGTCCCGCCGGGCCAACAAAGGGCTCGCCCTGCACCTCTTCATCAGCGCCCGGCGCTTCACCGCAAAAGAATATTTTGGCGTTTAGATCGCCGACTCCGACCACGATTCGCTTCCCCTCGCGCACGTGGGCCCGGCAAACCGGGTGATTCAACACCAAATCTCGCAATGCGTCCATCTGGGTCCGCTTGTCCCCCACCGGCAATTTCACCACCGGCGCTTCGGTTGGAAGCGGGGCAAGAGAAAATGCCGCTGTCACTTTTTTTGCCACCGTCTGTAGCGGCGGAACCGATTTCGCCTGCCGTTCGTTCGCGGTCTGGGCCGCGACGGTTTCTACCGCCGAAGACGTTTCGACCGAAGCCAGCTCGGCGCGCGCCGTTTCGACTGCCTGCCGCAACTGGGCCAAGCTTGCGTCCGAAGCGATCACGGTGCGACTGCCCTCGCCCTTCAAGCGACGCAACTCGTCGTTCAGCGCCAAGAGGTGTTCGCGCACATTCATCAAGAAAGGCGTGGGGACACAAGTTTCTCCACATACTTGGCGAGCAGATCGAATTCCAGATTCACTCCGGATCCGCCCTTCTTCTCACCCAGATTTGTCGCAACGAGGGTGTGCGGAATCAACCACACCGCCACCGAATCGCCGTCGACTTCCGCCACCGTGAGAGAGATGCCATCGATCGCGATGCTGCCCTTGGAGACAAGGTAGCGCCCCAAACCATCAGGCGCCCGCACCTTGAGATAGTGATCTTTACCGCGGGCCTCAAAGACCTCAACTCGACCCAGCGCGTCGATGTGTCCACTGACGAAATGCCCGCCCATGCGACCAGCCGGTTGCAGGCTCCGCTCCAAGTTGACCGCAGAACCCGCAGCCAATTCGTTGAAGCTCGTCAGGCGCCGGGTTTCTTCCAGCACGTCGAACCAAAGCTGGTCGGGCGTGTGGCGGACGACTGTCAGGCAGCAGCCGTTGACAGCGACACTGTCGCCGAGTTTCACATCCGCCGGCACGACCTTCGCACGAACCTGCAACGACCACCCCGATTCACTGCGGATAAAGGCTACGACCCGGCCAACCTCTTCGATGATTCCAGTAAACATGATTAGTTCAGTTTGATGCGCAGCACTTGCGTCTCGCCGCCGCGACTCGTGAGCAACACGAATTCTGCTCGCCTCGCGTCGCTCTCCATTGCGGCCAGTTTGTCCACCGCATCCAAATAGCTCGTAATTGGCGCACCGTCGATCTCGCGAATCCAATCGTCCGGCCGGAGGCCGGCTGTCGCCGCTGGCCCGTTGGGCTTCAAGAAGTGCACGACCGCCCCGCCCTGCTCTTCCGCAAGGGCGCGGTGCAAGATACTGTCTGCCACCAAGAATTCGCGGGCTGTGAAACCGAGCCGGTCAAAAAACCGCCGCTCGGCCTCCCGCACCATCTTGGGCTCATCCGCCAAAACGACGTCGAACTCCTGTTGATCGGAACCCCGCAGCACAGTGAGTTTCATCTTTTCGCCGGGTTGGCGCTTGAGAATTTCCTGTCCAAAATAGCCTACCACCACGCGGTCGGGCTTGAGGCGCGGCAACGGCTCTCCGTCGATCGCCAGCACAATGTCTCGGTCTCGTAGTCCTGCTTGGGCTGCGGGACTTCCTTCCTTGATATCGCTGACAACAAGTCCCGTTCGGCCTTCGAGCCTTAACAGTTTTGCGACGTCAGGATCGACCGGCTGAAGGCCGTAAATGCCCATCCAGGTAACGGGACGCCCCGCCGTATTCCGTGGCACGCGTTCCAGGAAGGGCAGAAACTCACGTGCGAGCAGCACGACGCTGCTTTCCTCCGCGTTCAGCAACATGACGGGAGTTCCGTGCTGATTGCGTGAGAAAAGCAGGAAGTCCCGGCCGAATGGACTGAGCGTCAATCCGGCAAACTCACCCGCGAGATTGAAGACTGGCAGCCCCGGTGCACCGATGTCTTGGCCCGTCAAGGCGGTGTGGTTGGGAAGCCGGGCAAGCATCGCGATGCGGGAACTCAGCACGTAAGGCGCAAAGTCTTCATCCTTGCCGCGCATCCCGATACCCCAAAGTTCTTCTCCCAGTTGCGGCACCGCGCTAATCGGATATGCTGTAATCGGGACCAAACCGGCTATCTTGCGAGCATCCTCCATGCGAATGAAGTGAAACCCGGTCAGTGAATCCTGCCCCAGATAGATTGCGGATTCGGACCTGTCGGTATTCGGGCCGTAGACTTTGAAGTCCTTTAATTGCTCAGGCGTGTAACCGGGAAGGATATGACTGCCCGGGATGATTATCGTCCCTTGAGTGTCCGTCACGGCACCACTGACGAAAACTTGCCGGCGCTCAATTTCCGTTTGAATGGTGAATTCCACCATGACGACGGACTTCAGGCGCTCCGCCAACAGGTCCGCAATTCCCACCGCGCGCGCGTCGGCCGCGACACCCAGTGCCAAGACGAGGAAGGGTAAGCGATAAAAGACAATCATGGTTTAAAAACGTGGAGAGCAATGCGCCGATTGCGCTGTGCCTCAACCAGCACGGCTTCGGGATTGGCTTCGTAGTTGGTGTAAAGCTTCTTGAGGCGGCCGAGATCGTCAATCGTTTCGCCACCCATCTTGCTAATGATGTCGCCGCGTGCGACGCCCGATTGCGCCGCCGGATAACCCTGCTGCACGCCGATCACGAGCGCGCCCGACGCATCGGGCAGTTGGTTTTCCCGGGCATAGGCTCGGGAGACCATGCGGACACTGAGTCCCCATTTCTCGAACGCCCACTCTTCCCCCACTCGGCTCTCGAGTTTCTCGGTCTCCGCCCGCAACTGCACGGTTTGGGTGCCGCGTTTGACCTCGAGTCCGACCTCGGAGCCGATCGGCAGACTCGCGATGATATTCTGGATCGGCGGCAATTGCTCAGGGAAACGTCCGTCGAGTTTCGCGCCGTTGAGCGAGAGCACGATGTCTCCGGGCCGCAGGCCTGCTTTCGCCGCCGGCGAGCTCAGGTCGACACTTTCGACAAGCAGGCCGGTGTTGACGGCGAGTTCATAAAACCGCTCGAGATCCTGCAAGCTGCGTGGCCGCAAACCGAGATAGCTTCGCGTAATGCGCCCCTCGCGCACCAGCGTTTCCGCCACCCGGCGGGCCACGCCGGAAGGGATGGCAAAGCCCAAATTGTCCGCTCCCATGTAGGAGCGGGAGTTGATTCCAATCACCTTGCCATTCTCGGTCACGAGGGGCCCTCCGCTGTTGCCGGGATTGATCGCAGCATCGGTTTGCAACCAGGTGTTGAAAGAGCCCGTCTCGTATCCCCGCACGGCCCGGGAATCCTCGAAATAGCGTTGATGGTTGGAAATGATGCCGCGTGTCACGGTGCGGGTGAGGCCGTGCGGCGTGCCGACCGCGTAAACGGTCTGCCCTGGGTAAATATCTTCCGAATCGCCGAATTCGGCGTGCGCGAAGGTCAATTTGCGCGACTTGATTTCGTCGAGGTTGAGGCGCAACACCGCCAGATCGGTCCAGTGATCCCAACCGACCAAGCTCGCGCTGACCCGCTCGAGGCTCGACAAGGTGACGGAAATCTCGACCGCCCGCGGACTGACGACGTGCGCGTTGGTCAGGATGAGCCCGTCTTTTTCAATAATCACGCCGGAGCCGATCCCGCGCTCAAAGCGCTGCGTCCCTTCGTCGAAGGTCATTTCCCGCACATCAATTCGCACCACGGCGTCGAGCAGCTGGCTAAACCCGCGGCTGACAGCGGCACCAGCCGGTTGGACCGCGACAAGACACACGATCCCAACGATTGCTCTGAGCAGGATTGACGGTCGCATGGCCACCCCCAAAGTCAGGGTTTCCCTGTGAAGCCCACCGATTGCACCGATTACGAATTTCTCAAGATTGAACCACATTGGCAGTCAATCTGGGAGCATACCCGTCCTTTTCGAGCCGAGAATGGCTCATCGAAGCCGAAATATTACGTGCTCGATATGTTTCCGTATCCTTCCGGCGCCGGATTGCACATCGGCCACCCCGAAGGTTACACGGCGACCGATATCCTCTCGCGCTACAAGCGCGCCCGCGGATTCAACGTGCTCCATCCCATCGGCTGGGACGCCTTCGGTCTTCCCGCCGAGCAGCACGCGGTGAAAACCGGCACGCACCCAGCGTCGAACACCCAGAACAACATCACGAATTTCCGCCGACAGATCAAAGCGCTCGGTTTTTCATACGATTGGGAGCGCGAAGTCGATACGACCGACCCAAAATATTTTCGTTGGACACAGTGGATTTTCCTCCAACTCTTCAAAAAGGGCCTCGCCTACGTCGATGAGCGGCCCGTGTGGTGGTGTCCGGAATTGCGCACGGTCTTGGCCAACGAGGAGGTCATCGACGGTAAGTCAGAAGTGGGCGGATTCCCAGTCGAACGCCGCAACCTGCGCCAATGGGTCCTGCGCATTACAGCCTATGCCGAGCAGTTGCTCGACGGGCTCAAGGACGTCGACTGGCCGGACTCGACCAAGCGCATGCAGGAAGCATGGATTGGGCGCAGTGAAGGCGCTGAGGTCCTTTTCAAGCTGGAGAACGCGGCCCTCGGTGATCTGAAAATTTTCACCACCCGCCCGGACACCCTCTTTGGCTGCACCTACATGGTGCTTGCTCCCGAGCATCCGCTGGTCACCGCCTTAACCACGGCCGAACAGCGGGACGTGGTGGAAGCCTATTGCAAGAAGACCGCCGCCAAGAGCGATATCGAACGCATGGCTGAGGCCGCGAAGGAAAAATCAGGTGTTTTCACCGGCAGTTACGCGGTCAATCCGGTCAACGGCGCCCGGGTGCCCATCTGGATCGCCGATTACGTGCTCATGGGTTACGGGACCGGGGCAATCATGGCGGTGCCTGCGCAAGACGAACGCGATTGGGAATTCGCCAAGCGCTTCGATCTGCCAATCGTCCGCACGGTCCAACCTCCGGCTGATTTTACCGGCGATGCCTTCGTCGAGGATGGTCCCGGCATAAATAGCGCCAACGACGAGATTTCTCTCAACGGTCTGCACGTCGCTGAAGCCAAAGCAAAGATCACAGCCTGGCTGGAAGCAAAGCAGCTCGGCGCGCACCGGATCAATTACAAGTTGCGAGACTGGCTTTTCTCGCGCCAGCGCTACTGGGGGGAACCCTTCCCCGTCGCTTGGGTCAGCGCGGAAGATTATCTGCATATCGCAAAATTGCGCACTGATCTGCCAACCGAAGCAGTGTCATTCATCGAAAACGGTGTCGCCCAGTTTGCCGTGCCGTTGCCGGAAGCGGCGTTGCCACTGCAATTGCCCGATGTGCAATCCTATCTGCCGAGTGGCGATGGCGAGAGTCCGCTGGCCAACGTCCCGGAGTGGCTCGAAATTTGGTTGAACGTGCAAACAGGCGCGGCTCTTCCCGCCGCCGCAGCCCGACCTGAAGGCGCGGCTTGGTTTCGCGCGCGGCGCGAAACCAACACGATGCCACAATGGGCGGGCTCGTGCTGGTATTACCTTCGCTATCTTGATCCTCAGAATGCCACCCGGCTCGCGAGCACCGAGGCAATGAACTATTGGGGCGTTCCCGACCTCTATATGGGCGGCGCCGAACATGCCGTGCTCCACCTGCTCTACGCGCGTTTCTGGCACAAGGTGCTCTTTGACCTCGGCATCGTGCCGCAATCGGAGCCGTTCCGGAAACTTTTCCATCAAGGCATCATTCTAGGCGAGGACGGCGTCAAAATGTCCAAGAGCCGCGGCAATGTCGTGAACCCCGACGACATCATTGCGAACTACGGTGCGGACACCTTGCGTCTCTATCTCATGTTCCTTGGGCCACTCGAGGCGATGAAGCCTTGGAACCCCAAAGGCATCGAGGGGGTGCACCGGTTTCTGCGCAAATTCTGGAGGGAGTGCATCACGGAGACGGGAGTCCTCAGCAGCCGCATTGTTGACGATGGCGCGTTGTCACCGGAATCCGAAAAACTTCGCCACGAGACAATCAAGAAAGTCGGCGACGACTTTGAAGCGCTGCGTTTCAACACGGCGATTTCCCAACTGATGATTTTTCTGAACGCTTTGCTGAAGGAACCCGCGTTGCCGCGCGCGGTGATCCTCGACTTCATCAAGTTGCTCGCTCCGCTTGCCCCTCACATTGCAGAGGAGCTTTGGCTGCGCTTCGGACAAGTCGGATCGGTCATGACCGCGCCGTGGCCGGGTTTCGACCCCGCCAAACTTGTCGCGACCACCATCACAATCGTATTTCAAGTGAACGGAAAACATCGCGGCGAGGTCCAAGTCCCGCCTGAAATCACTCAGGAGGAATTGATCAAATTGGCCGTCGCGAACCCAAAAGTCGCCGCCCAGCTCGGTGAAAACCCACCGAAAAGGACGATCTATGTGCGCGGTAAGATCCTTAACTTCGTTGTTTAGCAGAAGGTTGAGATGTCGTGAATCAAAAAATAAAAAGAGTGATAAAACTTGAAAATAGGGGTATTCCCCTATTAACTTTGTAGCTGAGTAGGGAATTTTAGCCTGCTCCAATCCACTATCGCCATGAAAACAATCCACCGCTCCCTCCTTGCCGCCACGAGTCTGCTTTTTTTGGGCGTGCCGATTTCCTTTGGTCAGCCTCAACTGGGAAAGAAAAAGGGACCGACAAGTAAGATCTATTTGGCGGAAACGGTGGGAGAAGGACAGATCACGACCGACGGAAGAATTTTTTCGGCCAAACAAGCCACCGCGCTCGATGCATCCGGCACGGTATTGCAAACCAAGGCGGATTCCCACCAAGTGTTCGTCTTCTCGAATGGCACGGGACTTTTCGTCGACGCTGACACGCGCGTCGAAATTAAGCGGTTCGTGCAGGGACCCTTCCGTTCTGACCGCAATAGTCCAGCGGGGGCCGAACCCTCGATTTCGCAAAGCGACATTTTCGTCCACAGTGGCCAGGTGGGCATCAGCACGAGTGAACTCGCGGCGGGGAGCACGATGAATTGTTCGATGCCGGGTGGCGCGGTGAACATCCGCAGCGGCAAAGTGTGGATCCAAACGACTGAGATCGAGACCGGAATTTATCTGTTGGAAGGCAACGCGACGGTGCGCGGGGGAGACGAGGACCTTGGCGGCACCCTGCTCACGCCCGGCGAGAAAGCGGCGATTACTCCCGGACCGCCCGGACGGCCTTCCCTGATTGCTGTCAACCCGATCGAGCCGCAGGTGCTCAGGGCGCTTAATGAAAAGGTGAGCATCGCCAGTAACGCCAGGAAAACGGTCTCGTTCGAGACCATTGAAAAGAAAGCCGCCGAGGGTCCGCTCGGCGGGACCGACGGCGCCGCTTCCGCCGGTTCGGCTGTCCCGGCCAGCGGAGACGACTCCACCCAGGAGATCGTCGCCCGCCCCACAACGCCAACTGCTCCCAAAATTTTCAACACTGTGAGTCCCTCCCGGCTGGGACCGGGCCAGTAACGCATTCCCCGCATTGGTTCACCGCACCACCCAGTCGTTTCTCGGACTGATTGTCCTCGCTCTGCTGATTCCGCTGCAGAGCGTTTTCGCATTGTTGAATATTGATGGCACGCGCAACCAGGTGTTTGTTTTCGGTTCCGCCACGATTTCCTACGACTCGAATGTCTTCGCCGAAAACAGCGAACGGGGTGACTACATCGTGGCCGCCACGGCCGGTCTTGAGCTCAAGCGGCGTGCCGGCATCATCGCCGTCAACGCCCGGGCGACGTTCGACTACCAGCAGTTCAAGGAATACACGGATCAAACGACGTGGAACCCGAGTTTCTTTGTCGAGTTCAACAAGACCAGTGGACGCACCACCGGAGCACTGACGATCAACGCTTTCCGTTCCTCCAAGGCCGATAGCGCGGTCAATTTGCGCACGCAGTCGTGGGATTATCCGGTCGCTCTGAACATCAAATACCCCATCAACGACAAGCTCTACGTTACTTCCACCACCGGCTATTTGAAGCGGAGTTATACCGATTCAGAGCAGTTGCTGAACTATTCAGATTACAGCGAAGGCATCGATTTTTTCTATATCTATACCAGCAAGCTCGATTTGGTCGGCGGTTACCGCATCCGGGTCGGCAGCACCAATCTGAGCACGACGACCGACCACAATTTTTCCCTCGGCGTAATGAATGCCTTGCTTCCAAAAGTGGAAGGCACCGTGCGCCTCGGCTATCAGCTCCGCACCATCGACAGCACGGGCCAGTCCTACCCCCAACTCAACGCGATGGTTTCGTTGACCTGGCTTGCGACCCGCAAGTTCACGTTGTCCAACCAAACCTCGCGCGACTTCACCACGACCGCGACCGGCGGGTCGGTTGACACATTGAGCACCATGTTGCGCGGAATTTATGTTTTCACCCGACGGTTCGAAGCTTCCGCCGGGGTCGGCTACGGACGGAACATCTTTCTCGACGGCCCCCCCCGCCAGGACGACTACTTCACGTGGGACGTCGGATTGGGTTTGAACTGGAGTGAACACTTCCGCGTCGCCGCTTCCTTTAATTACATGCTCAACTGGTCCTCGTTTGCTCTCTCGGACTTCGAGCGCACAGGCTATTCTCTCAATGTTTCCAGCCGGTTCTAAGCGATCATGAATATCCGTTTTCTGCTCAGCTTCATCTTCACCGTCTTATTTGGCGGCCAACTCCTTGCACAAAGTGGCAATCCCGCTGATGCGAAGAAGAGCTACGTGCACAAGCTCCAGCTCGCTGACCGCGTCCGGGTCGCCATCTTTCAGGAAGATGATCTCACCACCCTTTCGCGCATCGATTCGCGTGGACGGATTAACCTGCCCTTGTTGGGTGAGATTGTCGTCGGCGGTCATACGGTCGCCGAAGCGCAGGAGCTGATCCAAAAGGCCTACCGCGATGGCCGCTTCCTTCGCGCCCCACAAGTTACCGTGAGCATTGAAGAATACGCGCCCCGAGAAGTTTCCATTCAGGGACAAATCGCGAGCCCCGGTCGCTATGCCCTGCCCACGGAATCCACCTTTACCGTCGTCGAGCTCGTGACCAAAGCCGGCGGCATCACCGACATTGGCAAAGGAACCGCCGTGAATATCACCCGCGTATTGCCGGACGGCACCATGCAAGTTTTCACCATCGACGTCGAAAGCATCATCAAAGGGAAAAAAAGCCGCAGGGACGACGATAGCACCTTGATGCTTCTGCCCGGCGACATCGTTTTCGTCCCGGAACGGTTGATCTGATTTTTCATGGCCTCTCCTCACGGCACCCCCCCCAACGCATCCCTGCACGGCAACGACGAGCACGTCGTTGAGCGTCGCACATTGCGCGATTATTTCATCATCCTGCGCGAGCGCCTTTGGATTGCCCTGCCGATTGCCTTGATCGTCTCCCTTTCTGTGGGGTATTATCAGGCACGCGAGATCCCCATGTATAGCGCCACGGCGACGATGCAATTCCAACGCCCTGAGCGCGTGGTGCTCAACGAGCAGGTCGTCGACCAATCCGTGCGTTCGGAAGTCGATCTCAATACCTACAAGCAGATCCTCGAAAGCGGCCGGTTGCGCACGCTCGTCGTCGAGTCGCTGACGCCGGAAGAGATCAAGCTGCTGCAGCGCCCTTATCTCAAGGGCCTTGCGCCAGGTGCCACGCCGCCGGGCGTCAACGCCCTTGTTGGCAACGTAAGCGTTCAGTCCATACGCAATAGTTTCCTGATCAGTGTCACCGTGCAAAACCGCGATCCCGCCGGCTCCGCCCTGCTTGCCAATCGCTTCACCAAGCAGTTCATGCGCTACTTGAGCACGGACGTGGGCGGGAAGAATGTATTCGCCGTCGACTACCTCAAAAGTCGCGCCGATGA
Organism: uncultured Opitutaceae bacterium; assembly: GCA_947085115.1. Lineage (GTDB taxonomy): Bacteria > Verrucomicrobiota > Verrucomicrobiia > Opitutales > Opitutaceae > Didemnitutus. The sequence goes on from CAMTVF010000050.1 coordinate 14,542, forward strand.
GCTGCGGCTGGAATCGGAGGCGGCAGAAACCCGCCTCCAGGAATACAAGCGCCGCAGCAACCTCGTCTCTCTCTCCGCAAGCGTCGATATCGTGGCTGACCGGCTCCGCTCGATCAACACCGCCCTCACGACGGTCCGACTCGAGCGCCTCAACCTCGAAGTGCTCAGCAAACAGATCGAGCGCATCCGGTCGGAAGGAGGCAATCTTCTCGAAGTTTCCTACATCGCAGGTTACGGCACGATCCCCGGCCTCAGGGCCCAGCACGCGGAGTTCAGCAAGCAACATTCGATCCTCAGTGAGCGCTATCTTGAGCGGCACCCCAAAATGATCGATCTCGCCAACGCAATCGACATTCTCCATCAGCAGATTCAGAGCAACATTGCTCAGGCAATTGCCGACCTCGGAACCCAGTTTAGAAAGGTCTCCGATTCGGAAGCCTCGCTGACGCGGGAATACAAGTCCGCCGAGAATGATCAACTGCGTCTGGGCGATCTCGCCGTCGAATTCAAGAGCCTCGAGAATCAAGCGGCGGTCGCAAAGAACAACTATGTCCAGATCCTGGACCGCCTGAATCAGACCACTACGTCGAAGCATTTGGAGAATATTCCCGTCAAGCCCCTCGACGAGGCCCGCGCTCCGGGTGCTCCGTTTACGCCGAATCTGAAGAACATCATGAAGACCTCCATCGGTCTCGGCCTGTTGGTCTTCGCCGGTGTCGCAGTCGGCATGAGCTTCTTGGATGACCGCGTAAAGAGCGCGTGGGACATCGAAGGGTTTATTGGTGCAAACCTGTTGGGGATCATTCCCGAGTTGAGCGAAGTTCCCGACACCGAAAAGCACACTTTGGTCACCAGCAACAAGACTTCGCCGGGCTCGGAGGCATTCCTCAGCGTCTACAGCTCGGTCAAGCTTCAATCGAAACTGGATTTCCCCAAGTCCGTCCTCGTTACGAGCACCATCCCCGGCGAAGGCAAGACGATGATCAGCTGCAATCTGGCCGCCTCGTTCGCGCGCCACGGGAAGCGCGTGCTCCTGATCGACTGCGATTTCCGCCGTCCGATGTTACACCGTCACTTCAAACTGACCAACGCACTCGGCTTGATCGCATGGTTCGATGCCGGGGCGAAGATTCCCGATGATCCGCTGGCTGACCCAAATCTCGGTATCACCAAGGTTGATGAAAACCTTTACCTTCTCCGTTCGGGCGGTCGGTCAAAAAGCCCGACCGAACTGCTCGAGAATCCCGTTTTTGGCCAATTCCTCGATTCGCTCAAACACCACTTTGACCTCGTGGTCGTCGACTCCCCTCCCATGGGAGCGGTGACCGACGCGTTGCTGATCTCCGCCTCAACCGACGAAGTCATCTATGTGTGTCGTTTCAATCGCGCCTACCGGAAACACATCCGGCTCTACATTAAGAATCTTCGCGACAGCAAGAATGAGCTCCTCGGTGTCGTCCTCAACGGGCTTTCACCCCGCCGAATCGAGTATTATTCGAACTACCGCTACTACCGCAGCTACAAGAAATACTACGGAGCGCAGTCTTAGTCCCAGGCTCTCGCACGGACGCACCGCCAATGGACAGTTTTCGTTGGACGGATTGACTGACTAAACTTCAGCCTTCCTGATTTCGGCCATTTCGATCCAAACTGCCCCCGTGTCATCCGCCTATTTGCCGAACAACTTTGATCCGGTTCGTCCGATCGCACTCATCGCCGGGCGTGGCGACTACCCCGCCTTCACAGCCGCTGCGATTCGCCGGGCCGGCGTGCCGGTCCGGCTCATTGTGCTCGAGGACGAAACCTCGGTGGAACTCATTGCAAGTTTTCCCGAGCACGAGCGGATCCAAGTGAATATCGGCCAACTCGGCAAGATGCTCGCGGCAATCAAGGACTTCAAGGCCGGCTACGCGCTGATGGCAGGTCAGGTGAAGCCCAAGCGCCTCTTCCATGGACTGACTCCCGACATCAAAGCGGCCAAAATCCTTTTTGGTCTCAAACGGCGCAATGCCGAAACCATCTTCGGGGCAATCGCGACGGAGATTGAAAAGATTGGCGTCACACTTCTCGACGCCCGCGCATTCATCGACGATCAGATCGCCCATGCCGGACCCATGGCGGGCAAGAAACTGCCCGTTGACCGGGAGTATCTGGATCACGGGGTCCAGATCGCCCGCGAGATCGCCCGACTCGACATCGGGCAGGGCTGCGTCGTTCGAAAAGGCACGGTGCTGGCTGTTGAAGCCTTCGAAGGGACCGACGACATGTTGAGACGGGCCGGGACCTTTAAGACAGACGAAACCTTGTTCGTTAAGACCGTGAAGCCAAATCAGGATTATCGCTTCGATGTTCCCGTCTTCGGACTGCGCACGCTAGAAACGATGCGAGAAGTGGGCATCGCTGCGGCAGCGCTCGAGGCGGGGAAAGTCATCGTTCTCGATAAATCCGCAGTTCTTGCCCAAGCGAAGGCGTGGGGGATTTCTCTCTACGGCTTCTGAACCGGCACGGCACCCGACTTGCACTTTTATCAGCAGTCCACACATTTCGCCGCATGAAAGAGGAAATCGTCGATGTCACAGTCAAAGGCCTGATGCCCACGGCCAACGGCTGCGCCGTTTTTCTCGGCAATGACGAGAAAACCTTTGTGATCTATGTGGATCCCGGCGTTGGCAGCGCGATTTCGATGACCATCAACGAGGTCAAGAAAGAGCGCCCCCTCACGCACGATTTGATCGGCCACGTCTTTGTGGGCTTCGACATCAAACTCGAACGCATTGTCATCAATGACGTCAACGAAGGCACTTACTTTGCCCGGATCATCCTGCACATGCAGAACGAACTGGGACGCAAGATTCTCGAACTCGACGCACGGCCGAGTGACTCGATCGTGCTGGCCTTGCAGCACAAGCGCCCAATCTACGTTGCCAAACGGGTCTTTGAAGTGGTTGAGGACATGAGCGAAATCCTCGAACGCGTCCTGAAGCAGCAGAAGGAAGAGCAGACCGGCGACGAGACTCTGTGAGTCCGGTCATGCAACGGCACGGGCGTTATCTTGGCGCCTCCAATCGTGGTCCTCGATTCCTTTTGCCTGTCACCGGCACACCTTGAAGATTTTCCTTTGTTGATTCCGTCTCTTCCCACGTCCTCCGACCGCGCTCTGCCCAGACTCATTGAAGCCGGGCCGATCACGGCACTTGCGCCAATGCAGGATGTGACCGATCTGCCCTTCATGCGCCTTGTTGCCCATTTCGGCGCACCGGACTATTTCTTCACGGAGTTTTTTCGCGTCCACGGGCAATCGCGACCGGAGAAGCACATCCTGCGCTCGATTGTGGAAAACCAAACCGGGCGCCCCGTCTTTGCGCAACTGATCGGCGAACAGATTTCGGACATGGTGCGCACCGTCCGTGATCTCCTTCACTATCCGATTGCCGGCATTGACCTCAATATGGGTTGTCCCGCACCGAAGATCTACAAGAAGAATGTTGGCGGAGGTCTTCTGCGCGACCCCCAGAAAATCGATTCTCTTCTCGGCGCCTTGCGCGACGCCGTGCCCGGCCTCTTCACGGTCAAGATGCGCATCGGTTTCGACTCAACCGACAACTACCGCCGCGTGCTTGAACTCATCAACAAGCATCAGGTCGACCTCCTTAGTGTTCACGGCCGCACTGTAAAGGAGGGTTATCGGGGTGAAGTGCACTATGATTTCATCGCCGAGGCCGTGCGAAGTGTGAAGTGCCCCGTGCTCGCCAACGGCAACATCACCTCCGCACGGTCAGCCGCGGCTGTCCAAGTCCAGACGGGAGCAGCGGGGTTGATGATGGGACGGCATGCGATCCGCAACCCCTGGATCTTTCGCCAAACGCGCGAACATCTGGCGGGACGCTCGGTTTTCGCGCCCACCCTCCGCGACGTGCATGGTTACATCAAGCTGCTCTATGAGGAAACCAAGCAGCCCGAGTTCCCCGAGCAGGCGCATGTCTCCAAGATGAAGAAATACCTGAATTTTGTGGGGCAAAGCGTGGATGCGCAGGGTGCGTTTCTTCACGAGATGCGTCGCGCCATGACCGAGTCCGAACTGTTCGCGGTGTGCGACCGGCACTTGCTCACTTCGCCGGATGCCCTCTTTGCCGACGAGCCCTACGCCGGCGTCATCGCTCGGCCAAATTGCGAAACGCCCGACAAAAGCTGTTCGCTCGACTCGATTACCGCCTGAGCGTCTCGCGCTTCCGTTCGTGCGCCATTTATTCCAAACCGAGGGCCTTTCGCCCGTGAGCTGAAATCATCTGCGGCACCCATTGCGGGTCCCAGACGATGTGCACTTCGGCTTTCTCCACCTCCGGCAACGCCGCAATTTTTGACCGCGCGTCCTCGGCGATCACCGGTCCCATGCCGCAACCCGGCGCGGTCAGGGTCATCTTCACTTGGACGAGGTGCTTTCCGTCGGCATTTTTTTCCACAGCGAGGTCATAAATCAGGCCAAGGTCGACAATGTTCACCGGGATCTCGGGGTCGAAACACGTCTTGAGCGCATCCCACACGACCTGTTCGCTGAATTCCTCGCCCACTGCCACCGCCGACTCCTTTGTCGGGGCAAAATCCTTGATTGCGTCAACGTTCTCGCGTGCGATGCGAAAGAGCCCCTGTTCGGTCCGCACCGTCACGTTGCCGCCCAGCGTCTGCGTGATGAAGACATTCAGCCCTGACGGCAGCACGACGCGATCACCGGCGGGGATGGCAGTCGCCGCGCAGTCGCGGAGCAAAGTGTGATCTTGGGACATGCGGTTAAGATGCACGCGCCTGAACCGGGCGCAAGCGCCGTAGGCAAGTTGCGGAGGTTACTTCAGGCGGAGATCAAACGGCAAGCGGGCATAGACGCCGCGCGGATCATTAAACTGGTTGAGAGCACTCAATTGTTCAGTCGTTTCGCGCACCATAACACCCAGCGGTCCGCTCAGAGTTTGCTCACGCCGCTTACCCTCGAACGCCTCAGTCAAGGCCTCTGCAAACAGTTTTTTGCGCGGAAATTCGATAACGCGAAAATTATCTCCCAATTGGGCTTTCTCCGCAGCGTAGCTGATCGCGGCGGATAGTCCGCCCAACTCGTCAACAAGACCAAGCGCCAACGCCTCCGTGCCGGACCAAACACGGCCTTGCGCAATCTCCTGAACCACCGCGCGGTCGAGTTTTCGCGACTCCACCACCTTGCCGGTAAACTCTTCGTAGATCCAATCCACGAAGGACTGAAAGAGAGCCAGTTCGTCTTCGGTCTTGGGGCGCACCACGGTCATTGCATCGGCAAACTTGCCCGTCTTGACGGTATCAAACGTCAATCCGAGCTTCTCTGTCAGGAGTCCTTGGAAATTCAGAAACATGCCAAAAACGCCAATCGACCCGGTGATGGTCGTCGGCTCGGCAAAGATACGATCACTGTAGGTTGAGATCCAATAACCGCCGGAAGCCGCGACCGTGCCCATCGACACCACGACGGGTTTCACCTGCTGGGTCAACCGGACCTCGCGCTGGATCATTTCGGAGGCGGAAGCGCTGCCACCGGGACTGTTCACCCGGAGCACGATCGCCTTCACATTGTTATTGAGACGCATGTCGCGGAGCTGTCGCGCCACTCTCTCGCCGTAGACCGTGCCCTCTTCCTGTCCATCCCCATCCATGATCGCACCTTCCGCATAGACAATCCCGAGGCGGTCTCGGTTGCTGATTTGCACCTTTGCGTCGCCACGTCGACGTGCGACAAGGCCGTCGCCGGACACAAGTTTCGCGTAATCTTTCAGGCCAATCTGCTTGAAAGTTTCCTTCTTTCCGCCACGGCCCGTATCCGCCTTCAACTCCTCAAGGAGGACGTCCCAATAAGCGATCCGGTCGACCAGCTTCAAGGCCAGCGCGGGTTCAGCCCGGAGAAACCCTTCATGGTCGACCGCGCGCTGCAGGTCGCCGGACTTGAGCGACCGGGCACTCTCGATGGAACCCAGCAATTCCGCCCAAACGTCATCGATCAATTTTTGGGACTGCGCGCGATTCTCCGGACTCATGTCCGTGCGCGTGAAGGGCTCCACTGCCGCCTTGTATTTTCCAACGCGCGTGACCTGCACACCAATGCCGAATTTTTCAAATGCGTTGGCAAAAAACATCGGTTGGGACGCGAGACCGGGCATCAGGATCGCGCCATAGGGATCCAGTGTTATCTCACTTGCCGTTGAGGTCAGGTAAAACTCACGCGTGGTCGCATAGGTCAAATAGGCTTTGATCGGTTTCCCGGTCTTCCGGAAAGCCAGCAACGCCTCGCGCACCTCGCGCAAGGCTGCATACCCGGAGCCATAACCCCGTGGTTCCAATTGGCCGCGAATAAAAATACCCGCGATGTCCCCGTCGGCGGCGGCGGCTTCTATGGCACGGGTGACCTGGCGCAATTGCAGGTGGCGGCCTCCTCGCCCACCCAGCGCCTCGGTCAGTTCAGCGAGTCCCTCCATTTGCTCCGGGGAATCTTGAATATTGGCCGCCAGATCGACCACGAGGTAGGCCCCCTTGGGCACGTTCACCGGCTTGTCCCCCAATGCGGCCAAAGCCCCAAGGGCAATCAGCGCGATCACTAACGCGGTGCCACAGAAAACGAGCAACGCGGAGAGAGTGGCAAAAAACGAGGTGAAGAAATTCTTCATGCTCAGAAATTAGCCTGAGTTCCGATGCGGGCCAGCGAAAATTGTCTTCCGGCCGCAGGCTAGGATCAGCGGTGCCGTTCCTCCATCAGCGGAACAACCCAAGATTTCTGGTTAGAATACAAATCTTGTGCCGATTACTCGGGACTATAGCTTTAACGTTCCTCCCACACCCCATGAGCGACAAGAAAGACCTGCTCACCACTCTCAGCAAGGCACTCACGATCAACCTGGACGGCTCCCGCTACGGCACGATTGCCGAAATCGGCGCTGGGCAGGAGGTCGCCCGCGTGTTTTTTCAAGCCGGCAGTGCTTCCGGTTCAATTGCCAAGACCATGTCAGCCTACGACATGACCTTTAGCGATGCGATCTATGGCAAGGCCCCCCGCTACGTTTCCCGCGAGCGGTTGCAGACCATGCTGCAGCACGAATACTCGTTGCTGAAGGAGCGCCTCTTCGAGAAACGCGGCGAGCGGACCCAATTCTTCGTTTTCGCCAATACCGTGGCAACCAAGGGCAACGACGGCCACGGGTGGCTAGGGATTCGCTTTCAAACCGCCCCACTCGGGGAGCCCAGTGAGATCATTATTCACGTCCGAATGTGGGATAAGATCAATCGCCTGCAACAGGAGGCCTTGGGAATCGTCGGCACCAATCTGATCTACGGGGCTTTTTACAACCTCGATGATCCGGAAACGTTTATTCTGTCCCTCGTCGACAATGTCGGAACCGACCGCATCGAAGTCGACATGCTCAAGTTCAGCGGTCCGGCGTTTTCCCACGTCGATAACCGCCTGCTCTCCCTTTATCTCGTCAAGCACGGTCTGACCAACGCCGTGATGTTCGCTCCGACCGGCGACGTGCTCCAACCTTCCGAGGCCCTTTACAACCGGGCCGTTCTTGTCGAACGCGGCAGTTTCCGGCCGGTCACTCACATCAACGTCGACATGCTCAACTGCGCGACGGCCCAGTTTCTCCACGAGCCCCCGGTCAAGGACAAGAATCTCATCGTATTGATGGAAATCACGATAAACAACCTGTTGCAGAACGGTAAACTCGACACGGCTGATTTCTTGGAGCGGGTCGACATGCTCGGTCATATTGGGTTCACGGTCTTGATCTCCAATTACTCGGAATTTTACCGCCTCGTCTCCTATTTCCGACGTTACACCAAGGAAATGATCGGCGTCGCGCTCGGCATCAATACTCTCGTCGAGATCTTCAACGAAAAATACTATGAGAATCTTGAAGGCGGCATTCTTGAATCAATGGGGCGCATGTTTAAGCACGCGGTGAAACTCTACGTTTACCCGATGCGTCAGGAGACTTACGCCAAGTTTGCCGCGACCGACCCTTCCGTGGGCACCCCGGAACTTGCAACCGATGAACTCATCACGGCCCGCAATATCACGGTCGCTCCCCACCTCCGCCTGCTCTACCGGCACATTCTGGAAAACGGGCGGATCGACTGTGTCTCCGGCTACAACGAAGATTACCTGACGATCTACTCGCGCGAAGTGCTTGAACAGATCCAATCCGGCAATCCGGCGTGGGAGCGCCTCGTGCCCGCCAGAGTAGCTGCTGTCATCAAGCAGCGCAATCTCCTCGGCTACACCGGCCCGCAACCGGCCGCGCGCCCCTGACGTCGGAGAACCGCAGCGGTCGCGGTGCGGCCTCACTGCGGAGAGTCGTTCAGGCCAGCAATGACGCGTGGGGAAGATTTTGTTCGTGTCTTCTTGCCCTCTGTCGCTTCCCTAGCC
>CAMTVF010000051.1:0-6096 GCA_947085115.1 uncultured Opitutaceae bacterium
ACTTGAGAGTGCCGAGTTCTTGAGGAGCGGTTAGGCGTTATCCGGCGGAGAGGAGCGGAGCAAATCGATCTGACGGTCAGCAATCTTGATCGAGAGATCGACGCAGCGGTCGACGAGTTGGCGGAAGCGCTTGAAGTTGGCGAGGAGGGGCTTGATGTGGGTGAGCTCCTCAGCGCGGACGTGGCGGGAACGGCTGCGCATGTTATGAGTGTAGCTGAGCTGCCAGAAGGCTCCGGTTTTCTTGGCCGGGTCCCTGTATTGTCGGCTGAGGGAGCCTGAACGCATGGGTCCGAGTTGGGCGAGTTGGGCCTTGGCTTGGGCCAATTGAGCCTGCCACCGGAGGAGCTGCGGGTCGTCCATTTCGGGCGATCCTTTCGTCCGGCGGCGACGGAGTCCAGCCGAAGCAGCCAGCTATTTGTGGTTTCCGGTCAGGTTCTTCCTTTAAGTATTAGCATATACATGCTAATACGTGGGCCGAAGTCAACTTCACCCTATGCTTCTTTGGTCCCACTGGTGGCTGATCGTCTCGCAACTGCGTCCGGCGTGTTCGCGCCAGCGCTCCTTTCTGTGGCTGGCGGTGACGCTCGCCGCCATGGGCGTCCGCCGGGATCTGGGCGGAGTCACCAGCTTCGTCCGGGCCCTCGGGCTCAAACCGGCCTGCTATGGCTGCTTGCTCGATTTCTTCCATGGCCCGGCTCTTTGCGTCGATGCCCTGGCGCGGACTTGGCTGCGGGTGGTCCTCAAGGTCCATCCCGGCGTGCAGCGGGTGGGCGGTCGCCTGGTGCTCTTCGCCGACGGCCTGAAGAAGGCCAAGGCGGGCCGCAAGATGCCGGCGGTCAAATCCCTTCATCAGGCTTCGGACGCCAACACCAAGCCCGAGTTTATCATGGGCCACTCGTGCCAGGCGCTCGCTTTGCTGGTCAAAGTCGGGACGGGGTTTCAAGCGATTCCACTCACGGCGCGGATTCACGAAGGGCTCGTGTTTTCCAACCGCGACCGCCGGACCCTCCTCGACAAACTCCTGCTGCTCCTGGCGGCCTTACAACTGCCGGAGCCGGTGCTGCTTGTCGCCGGTGCCTACTACGCCTGCGGCAAGATCATCCGCGGGCTGCTCGAGGGCGGCGGCCACCTCGTTTCCCGGCTCAAGAAAAACGCCTGCGCCTATGAGGCCCCGATGGGCCAGCACCGCGGCAGTCGCGGCCGGCCGAAGCTCTACGGCAAAAAGATCCGGCTGCGCGATCTCTTCACCGGCGCTTTGCAATTGCGGCCGAGTCCCATCTACGACGACCAGAACGTCACCTTGCAGTATGCCTGCCACGACCTGCTCTGGCGGCCGGCCGGCCGGCTCGTGCGCTTCGTCGCCGTCATCCATCCCCACCGCGGCAAAATCCTGCTCCTCTGCACGGATGTGACTCTCGCCCCGGCGGAGATCATCCGCCTCTACGCCCTGCGCTTCAAAATCGAGGTCACTTTCAAACAGGCCCTCCACTCCGTCGGCACCTGGGCGTATCATTTCTGGATGCGCTCCATGACCCCGCTCCGCCGGTTTCAAGGCGATCAATATCTCCATCGTGAGTCCGACCGCTACCGCGTCGCCATCCGACGCAAGCTGGATGCCTATCACCGGCACATCCAAGTCGGGCTCGTCGCCCAAGGACTCCTCCAATGCCTCGCGGCCACCCAACCGGCCCTGATCTGGCGGCACTTTGGCTCCTGGTTGCGCACCGTCCGTTCTCCCCTTTGCCCCTCCGAATTCGTCGTCGCCTGCGCCCTCCGGCACAGCCTCCCGGATTTTCTCGCCGCTTCGCCCCAGAGCGGTTCCTTCGAGTTATTCGTCCGCGAGCGCCTCGATCTTACCCGCCTCGAGGGAACTTGCCTCGCCGCCTAACCCTGGCACCCTATCCCGAAGCCGGCACTCTCAAGGTCATAAGACTCGTGACGGCCGGGTTCGCGGCGGCGCGTTGTTCAGATGCTGAAGTCGGGAGAAGTCTTGATGTTGCGCAAGATCATCCGCGCCCGTGCGAGCGATTTAGCCGAACAATCGTCGCGGGGAGGCAGCCCGGACGGTTCGGTCCAGCAGGATATTCACTTGCTAGGCCTGTTTGGCCCGAGTGTTCTATGAGCAATAAGAATGGCCGATAGATCACCCCATCCACCGGCACAAGACGATGTCGCGCGAACGATCGAGCTTCGCGTCGAGGGGGAGATGACCCGTCTCCTTTACCGCTCGGTTGGCTTTGGTCTGTTTTCAAATTTCGCCCTCTCGGTCATCTTGGTGGCCGGGGCTTGGTCGTATTTTCCGAAGACCCAAACGCTCGGTTGGCTCGCGGTTGCGGTGTTCGTCACGTTGCTGCGGACGAAATGCCCGGCATGGATGGCGCGTCGAGGCGACCCGGCAGATCCGCGCGCGGCTGCAGGGCCGTCCTTTGACCATCGTGGCGTTGACCGCCAATGCGCGAGCCGAGGACAAGGCGGGTTGCATGGCGGCCGGGATGGATGATTTCCTCACCAAACCGGTGCGCCAGCAGGAACTCCGAGCCTGCTTGAAGAAATGGCTGCCGCTGGCCGGGTGAGTTTGAAGATTCGTGTAACTTTTGCGCGCGAGCGGGGTTTCTACGGGATAACGTTATGAAATCCCTCATGTGTTTTCTCGCGGCGGGCATGCTGCTCGTCTCTCCCGCCGTTCTCGAAGCGAAGATATCCCGCACGGTGGAGAAAAGCTTCGCGGTGCAGCCTGGGGGCAAGCTCAAGGCCTCCACCCAAGGCGGAGACATCGTCATCCACACCGCGGATATCAATGAGGTGCGGATCCGCGTCCGGCAGACCATTCGCGCCTCCTCCGAAGAGGAAGCAGACCAGGTGCTGGCCGATCTAACGCTGACGCTTGAGCAGAGGGGAAATGAAGTGAACGCCGAGGCGAAATACGAAAAACGCAGCGTGAAGTCGTGGTTTGGCGTTCGGAGACCGGTTACGGTCAGTTTCACGATCACCGTCCCGCAGAGTTTCAATCTTGATCTCCGCACTTCCGGCGGCGACATCTCGGCCGAAAGCCTGCGCGGCAACGTGAAGGCGCATACCAGTGGCGGGGACATGCGACTTCAGCGAATTGACGGGGAAGTCGACGGATCGACGTCCGGCGGCGATATTTTTCTCCTGGAAGGCACGGCCCGGGCCAAGCTCCATACCTCGGGCGGCGATGTGGTGGTGGAGCGCGCGGGCGGTCCGATTGACGTTTCCACTTCGGGCGGTGACATCACGCTGAATTCGGTCGAGGAGCTCATTCGCGCCCATACCTCCGGGGGCGATGTTAATGCGGTTCTCACCGGCACGCTTTCCAAGGATGCGGTGTTGAGCACTTCGGGCGGTGACGTTCGGGTGCGGGTGCCAAAGTCCGCAGCGTTCAATCTTGATGCCAGCACGTCCGGGGGAGACGTCGACGCCAAGGGCCTGACCATCACCATCGACGGTGGGGGGATCGGCAAACGCAGTCTCGTCGGCTCCGTGAATGGCGGCGGCTCGCGTTTGAAGCTCCGCACCAGCGGTGGTGACATTCGGATTCGCACCGAGTAACTTTGCCGGCATGGGCCGGTTGTGTGGCAATCTGGAAGCCAGCGCGGGGGCGCCGGCTTTCTTGTTTGGAGGGTGGTGCCATTGCCGAGGGCCGCGACTCCATGCTGGCTCGGGGGAGGTTCTTCGTTTTGCTGAAAGAACCATGGGGCTGATCGACACACACACGCACTTGGAGTCCTTCGCTCGCCGCGGAGAGCTGCCGGTTGTTCTACAACGTGCCCGAGAGGCGGGGGTGGAGGGATTGGTCACGATCGGCACCGACGCTGATGACTGGGTGCTCTATCGCGACATGGCGGCGGGCAGCGCGGGCTTTGTGCATTACACGGCGGGGCTGCATCCGTGCAGCGTCGATGAGCGGTGGGGGGCGCAGCTGGACCAGTTGCCTGGTTTTTGGTCAGACGAAAACAATCTCAAGCCAGTGGGACTCGGCGAAATCGGCTTGGATCGTTTTCATCTACCCAAGGACGATCCCGCAGCGGCGAAGCGGATCTTTGGCTGGCAGCGCTCCGCCTTTGCGGCGGGGTTGAGCTTGGCGAAAAAACAGAATTGTCCGGTGGTCGTGCATTCCCGTGGGGCATTTTTTGAGTGCGTTGAGATGGTGGATGCCAGCGGGGTGGAATGGGAGCGGGTGGTCTTTCATTGCTTTACCGAGGGTGCCGCTGAAATGGCGGAACTGCAGCGGCGGGGCGGCTGGGGGTCATTTACCGGGATCATCACCTACAAGACTGCCGAAGCGGTCCGGGCGGCTGCTGTGGCGCAGGGGTTGGACCGGTTGATGCTCGAAACCGATGCGCCCTACCTGGCCCCGATGCCGCATCGCGGGAAACCGAATGAGCCCGCCTATGTGCGCCACACGGCGGAATACTGCGCAGGCCTGTTTGGCGTGAGTCTCGGGGAATTGACGGACCGGACGACCGCGAACGCCCGGCGATTCTGGAATCTCCAGACCTGAAACTCAGGCATGAATAAGGCCGGTCGCAGGGACCGGCCGAAAGGGGATAGGTCAACTCGCGCCGCCGTCAGGCTTCGTCGAATTTCTTGGCGAAAAGGGCTTCGAGTTCGGTCAGCATGCCTTCGGCGTCGTCGCCGGTGGCGATAAACTTGATCTTGGAGCCGCGGGCCGCAGCCAGCATCATGAGCCCCATGATGCTCTTGCCGTTCACTTGTTCGTCGTCTTTTTCGACAAAGACCTCGGATTTGAATTTGTTGGTGACGCGCACGATCATGGCCGCCGGGCGGGCATGGATGCCCATCTTGTTTTGCACAAGAAGTTCCCGGATGTGGGTGGCGGCTGTATTCGTATCACTCTTTTCCATTGCGAGTAGAGATCGGCTCAAAATAAAGGTTCTTGCTAAAAGACGTTAGGTCTCTGGCTTGCAACCACATTCCCCCCATGCCCGCTTTCGCCGTCATCGTGCCGTGCCGATTGGAGTCCACCAGATTCCCGCGCAAGCTGCTCCATCCCATTAAGGGCAAGCCGCTTGTGCTATGGGTAGCCGAGCGAATTTTGGCGGAGGCACCGGATTTGCCGCTCTGGTTTGCCGTGGACCATCCCTTGTTGGCTGAATGCCTCGAGAGTGCCGGGTTCCGGGCGATCTTGACGGATGCCGACCATCCGAGCGGCACCGATCGCCTCGCGGAGGCCAATCGGACTGTGCGGGCCAGTTTTGTGATAAATGTCCAGGCCGACGAGCCGCTCGTGACCGGGGCGCAGATTCGCGCGCTGGCCAAAATGATCCAAGGCGACGCCCCGATGGCGACGCTCTGCACGCCGTTCAAGACAACCGATGATTTCCGCAATCCCAACCAAGTGAAGGTCGTGCGCAGCGAGACGGGCCGTGCCCTGTATTTTTCGCGCGCCCCGATCCCGTATGCGCGCGACCGTAGCGGCGGCGCAGACGATGCATGGGTCGTGGCCAACCCCTGTTACAAGCACCTCGGGCTCTATGCCTACCGCGGCGACTTCTTGGAGCGCTTCGTGCGCATGCCGCCCGGCCGCCTTGAGCAAATCGAAAAACTCGAACAACTGCGCGTGCTGGAAAACGGTTTCCCGATTGCCCTCGACGTCACCGACGATCCGACCATCGGCGTCGATACGGCAGAAGACGCCGCCAAGTTTGAGCAGTGGCTGGGCTGAGCCCGCGCGGACAAATCACACTTCAGCGCATGATGTGTCCGGGCTATCTGACGGGCTATGATCGGTGAAGGCCGCCGGACGGTCGCCGTGACCCGGAAGGAGTGTGAATTGCCTTGCAGGGAAGAAGCGATGGCTTGTTCCAGAAAATGTGCCGCACCGCCGCCGCGAGCACAAGTAAACTGACATAAACCACAAACTACTAAGCCTTCTCTGAAAGAGCGTCGTCAAGCGGCAAAGCGGTGCCGGTGCGGGTGTAACTGGAAGTGAAGTCAGTTCTTGTTCCAGTAGTTTTCCCAGCGGAGGTTGGCGCGGAGAGTGCGGAGTTGGCAGAGGGCATGGGCGTTGGCAGGGGTCCACCAGGCGCCGGCTTTCTTGATGCGGGCTTGGAG
>CAMTVF010000052.1:0-22957 GCA_947085115.1 uncultured Opitutaceae bacterium
CGCCGCTCCCGCACGACGCGCCCTGCGACAAGCCGCTGCTCGGCGTGGCGAACGGAACCGCCGTTTACTTGCTCTACAACGGCATCCTCAAGGACAGGTCGGTGGACGGCGGCAATGTCCTCACCCAACCGATCCTCGACTCGCTCCCGCCGCACGACGGCCCTAAGGTCATCTATGCGGCGTCCAACCGCGTGAGCCCGGCCCGGCTCAAGGCGCGCGGCATCACCTTCAAGCAGACGCCCTACGCCATCAAGGTTCGCTGATTTTTTCCTGACGACCCGCCATGCTCGCCCCCAAAAATTTCCAGTTGGAAACCGTCGGCACGCTGGCGGAATTCCTCCGTCGCAGTCGCGCGTTGGGCGGGCCGGCGGCGGCGTTCACCCAGATCACGAGCGAGCGCACGGGGGTGGGCCTGCCGTATTTCAGCGCGCCGGGATTCGAGGGCGAGGAATTCCGGGGCATGCCCTACGTCTGCCTGCGCCTGCCGACCGGCGGCGGCAAGACGCTGCTCGCCTGCCTCTGCGTGCCGGTCATGCAGCGTGAGCTGTTGCAAAGCGGTCACTCGGTTGTCCTTTGGCTGGTGCCGTCTCGGGCCATCCAAGCGCAGACGCTCACCGCCCTGCGCAATCGGTCGCATCCTTACCGGCAGGCGCTGGAGAACGAACTGGGGGCGGTCGAGGTGCTTGATCCGACGGAAGCGCTCTACGTCACCAAGGCCACGCTCGACGCGAGCACCGTCATCATCGTCAGCACGCTCCAGTCCTTCCGCATCACGGAAAAGGAAGGCCGCAAGGTCTATGAAAGCTCCGGGGCGTTGCATCATCACTTCACCGGACTCGATCCGGCCGCGCTGGCGGTGCTGGAGAAAGGCGAGCCCGGCGGCGTGCCGTATTCGCTGGCCAACGTGCTTCGGCTCCGGCGTCCGATTGTCATCGTGGACGAGGCACACAACGCCCGCACGTCCCTTTCGTTCGACACGCTGGCGCGCTTCCGGCCCTCCTGCATTTTGGAGCTCACGGCCACCCCTGCCCGGGAAGAGGCGCCCAGCAACGTCCTGCATCATGTCTCGGCCAAGCAGCTCGCGGCCGAGGACATGATCAAGCTGCCCATCCGGCTGGAGACGCGGACCGACTGGCTCCGGCTCCTGGCCGACGCGGTGGCCTTGCGGGAAGACTTGGAGAAGAAGGCCAAGGCAGACGAAAAAATCACCGGCGACCCCATCCGCCCCATCGTGCTGCTCAAAGCGGAGCGTCGCGACAAAGACCGGGAGACCCGCACGGTGGAGGTCGTGGAAAAGGCGCTCATCGAACAATGCAAGGTGCCGGCTGACTGGATCGTGCGCGCCACCGGCGATGATCGGGGGCTGGATGACATCGACCTGTTCAAGCCCGATTGCCCGGTGCGTTTCGTGATCACGGTGGATGCGCTCAAGGAAGGCTGGGACTGCTCCTGGGCCTATGTGCTCTGCTCGGTGGCGGAAATGAAATCGGACACGGCGGTGGAGCAGCTTATCGGTCGCGTTCTTCGTTTGCCGGACGCCCGGCGCAAGCAAGCACCCGAGCTGAACCGGGCTTACGCCTTTGCCACGTCGCATAATTTCGCCGAAACGGCGCGGGCGCTGGAAGACGCCTTGGTCGCAGGCAACGGGTTCAATCCGCTGGAGGCGAAGGATCTGATTGTCACGACAGCAGGCGAGCAGGGGAAATTTGAGCTGCCAGCGAGCCGGAGCGTGCCGCCAAAGACGGTGCCGGTCGCGGAAGCACCGGATGTTCGCACTTGGACGCCGGAATTGAGCGCCAAGCTGACGGTCGATGCCAAAGCCGGCACGGTGACCTTTGCCGCACCGCTGACGGAGGAGGAAATCGAGCAAGTTGCCGCGGGCTTCCTCATGGAGGCCAATCGCGAGCAATTTGTGGCCGCCGCCCGCGCCCATGCCAGGGGCGTGGAGCAGATTTTCACGAGTCCGGCCGAGCGCGGGGAGACCTTGGTTGTGCCGGTGTTTTCCATCGAGCGGCAGGGAGTTTTGGAAATGCTGGACGAAACCCATTTCCTGGAGCGTCCCTGGAGCCTGCGGGCTCAGCAGATTGGAGAGGACCCGGGTGACCTGGCCGTGAGTGGAGAGGCCGGGGCGTTCGGCAGCATCGGGCTGGATGAGAGCGGCAGGGTGAAGTGGAAGTTTGGCGATGAGCTGGCTGATGAATTGAAGCTGATCGAGGTCACGGAGAATTGGTCCGAAGCGCGACTCATCGACTGGCTCGACCGCAATGTGCCCCATCCCGATATTTCGGCCGATGAAACGGGGCCGTTCATTTCCGCGATCATCACCGGCCTGATGCAGAAAAAAGATTTTACTTTCGGCCGGCTTGTCCGTGAACGGTTTGTTCTCCGCGACCATGTTGAAAAGCAAATCGATACCTGCCGGAAGCAGGCCAAGGCCGAGGCATTCCGGGACGTGCTCTTTCAGGAAAAAGGCGGAGCGATCAAGGTGTCGGCCGACCAGGTCTTCACGTTTGATCCTGACCGTTATCCGGCGCGGTGGGTGTGCGAGCGCTCCAGCGACTTCAAAAAGCACTTTCACCGACAGGTGGGTGAACTGGGTGAAAAGGGCGAGGAGTTTGAGTGCGCCCTGTTTCTGGACCAGTTGGCGGAGGTTGATGTTTGGGTCCGCAATCTGGAGCGCCAGCCCGAGCGTTCATTCTGGCTGCCGACCGCCACCGACCGGTTTTATCCGGACTTCGTCTGCAAGCTGAAGGACGGACGTCTTTTGGTGGTCGAATACAAAGGCGAGCACCTTTGGAGCAATGACGACTCGAAGGAGAAGCGGCGACTTGGAGAACTTTGGCAGGAGCGAAGCGGTAAGACCTGCCTGTTCGTTATGCCCAAGGGGGAAGATTTCAAAGCGGTTCTCAATCTGCTCAAAACCAAATAACCAATGAACATGCAAACTCCCGCCGGGGCGCAGCGTATCCGCAAGCAGCTCCTCGTGTGGTGGGTGATTTGGGGCAGCTTGCTCGCAGGGCTGGGTGTTCTCTATTTTGCGATTGGGCCGGTGCGAGGGCCGACTGCGCCGGCGGAGAATCCTTTTGGCGACCTGAGCGGGCTCGTGCCGCTTTTTCTCAGCATCATCATCCGCTGGCTGGTGCTACCACGCTACACCGAGGCGCCGAAGGCGTTTGTGATGTTCGTCCTCGGTCTGGCGCTCGCGGAAGGCTGCGGGCTGCTCGGCATTTTCCTCGGCGGACCGTATCGCGACGCGCTGTTCGTGCTCGGGCTGCTCGGCATCGGCCAATTCGTGCCGCTCTACGCGCGGCGGCTCTACGAGCCGAAGAAGCCCGAATCGTTCCGAACGAACTGAGCCGGAACGTTCAGCTCGTCGGCTGGCTCAGGCGGCGCAGCCAGCGGTAGTGCGAGACGAGGCCGGCCCAGAGCGTCTTGTGTTCGTTGTAACGGATGCCGAATTCGCGGCACGTTGACTCGACGATCTTCGAAAGTTCCGGGTAGTGCACGTGGCAAACGCGGGGGAAGAGATGGTGCTCCACCTGGAAATTCAAACCGCCGAGCAACCAGCAAAGCAGTTTGCTGCGCCGGGCAAAGTTCACCGTCGTGTTGATCTGGTGAACCATCCAGTTGTCCTCCATGCGATTCGTGGCTTCGTCGGGCATGGGGAATTCCGCCTCCTCCACGCAGTGCGCGAGCTGGAAGACGATGCTCAGAACCACGCCGATGACACCGGCAACCAACGCGTAGAACAGCAGCACATGCCACCACGTGTGGAACAGCACTGGCAGGACGAAGGCCAAGACAAAAAATACGGCTTTGCCGCCGATGAAAATCGCCAACTCCTTGCCGTGCGGCCGCGGCACCCGCTGTCCGCCGACGTCGCGCGTGATCAAATCGCGGAAGTCACCGTAGAGGTGCCAGCGAATCGTCATGAACCCGTAGAGCGCCCACAGGTAGAAATGCTGCAAGCGGTGGAAAAAATAATGTTTCTGGTGCGGCGTCACCCGGGCGAACACGCCGAGGTCCACGTCGGCGTCGTGATCGGTGATGTTGACGTAAATGTGGTGCGAGGCGACATGCTTCCAGTGCCAGAAGTAGGAACTGGCCCCGATCAAATCCATCGACATCGCCATGAGCTTGTTCATCCACGGGCGATCTGAATAGGCCAGATGACTGCCGTCGTGCTGCACGTTGAAGCCGATCAGACCCGCCGCGCCACCCAACACGAGCGCTGCCGCCACCGCCTGCCACCATGCGCTGGCGAAGAAAACGAGCGCGATGTAACTGAGCACGAAGACCGACATGATCACGGCCGTCTTCACATACATCGACGGATTGTCGCGCGGATTGCGGCCCGTGCGGGCAAAGAATTCCTCGACGCGCCGACGCAACTCGGCCTGAAAGCCGTTGTTGGGGGCAAATTTGGGACGCTCCGGCGGACCGCCGGCGGGAAGGGAAACAGACGCGGGTGTAATCATGCGGGAGGAATTTAGGGCCGGACCTGACCGACACACGGGGGAAGCGTTGGTTGCGCTCTCGCATAACGCAAGCCCACGGACCCCGGAGGCTGTTTTTTATGTCCGGGGAAAGCGAGCCTGTTTCGGCCAGTCGCTCGATGAAAATCCACGAACGCTTCGCCTGCACCCCGAGACTCTTCGCTTGGAAAATGTAGCGCACGACTTGTCAACGAATTGCGACGCTATGCGCCAGCCAGCGTTCGCGGAGTTGCGGGCGCGCTCGAAAAGCCTTTTGCATTTCGTCCGGCAACTCCGGGTCGCGCGACTCGGCGTCAGGCTCGAGCGTGAATGCTATTTCGTCGCCCGAATCGACTCCGGCGGCGCGCAGCGTGACGCGATCGATGTCACCGTTGAAGCGGAGCAACGCATTCCATCCTTTGCCGCCGCGTTTGATTTCGGCGGGCGGCAGCGAAAATTCGCCGATGAGCTTTCGCGGCAAATCCACCCAGCGCACCATGGCGACGCGATAGAGTTTGGCGCGGAGCAGGCGTGGCATGGGGGAAGTCTGTGTGCGCGACATGACGGGGCAAGCGAAGCCTTGGCGCAGTCGCTCCCGGCTGGCCATCGCACGGGATCCGCGCAAGGCTGCCGCATGACTACCCCCGGCCCCGGCACGATCAACTGGATTGATCTCACCATTCCCGACGCTGAAAGCGTGCGGAAGTTCCATGCGGATGTCACCGGCTGGAAGGCCGCGCCGGTCGAGATGGGCGGTTACAACGACTATTGCATGATGCCGGCGGGCGCCGTGGCAGCGTTGTTCCAGCCCGGCGAAGATTAAGCCTAGATTCAGCAGGGGGAATTGAACCACCGAGTCACAGAGGGAACAGCTTATGAGAAGCGAGGTGGAGTGACGATGACTCACCATCCGGGAGAAACGGTTTCCCCGCCAATCTCTTGGAATTTCCTCTGTGAAGGCATGTGGTTCTCCGTGGTTCAACTGCTCCATTTAGATTAAAGCGCTGTGTGCGGCGTCGCGCGGGCTTGCGCCAGTATTGCTTTGTGATGTTCCTCGCAAAAAAGGGCGACTCCAATTGTAACCTAACAGGTTACATTCCCATGGGAATCGGCGAAATAATGACAGTGAATCCGAAGGGGTAATACTACCCGTGGGCCCGTTCGCGCCGAAACCGGGCAATCTCGCGAGTATTGGGCATCGCTTCGGCCGTGCCCGGTTGCATCGCCGCGAGCGCGGCCACGGCGTTGGCAAATTCCGCCGCTGCACGGATGTCGCGTTTGAAGCGCACGAGTCCTGCGGCGAATCCACCGACAAAGGCGTCCCCAGCCCCGGTCGAATCGACCGCCTCCACAGGATGCGCATTCATGCGCGAAAAGGCGGTTGGCTGGGAAACGAAACAGCCATGGGCGCCGAGGGTCAGAATCACGACGGGCACTTGCAGGCAGCGACAAAGACGGTTCAGGTCCTCCGGCCTGAGCGCGTGGAGCACCGCCTCGTTGAATTCGCCGTGCTCGCGATAGGCGCCGGAGCGCAGCAGGGCGGTGCAGCCGGCATGCATCCGCATGAGCGCGACGAACTCGGATTCATTCGGGATCAAGACGTCGGTGTGACGCAGAACCACGCTGTCGAAACCGGCGCGCATGGGCGCGGGATTGAGCACCGTGAGGGCACCGGCCTTGCGCGCGAGTTTCAATACATGCGCCACGGTGCGGTAATCGGATTCACCCTGGCAGACGACGACCTGCGCCGACGCGAGAGCTTCCGCAGGCACATCTTTTTTTTGCAGGGCGAGATTGGCCCCGAGGGAAATCACGATGTGATTTTGGCCCGCTCCATTGATCGTGATGGCGGCCGCGCCGGTGGCGTGTTTCGGCTTCTCGATAAAGGTCGCTCGGAGACCTATCTTGCTGGCGAATTTTTTTGCGCCGGCTCCGAACGCGTCTCGTCCCACCGCGCCGATAAACAGGGTGGCGGCGCCCGCCCGCGTCGCGGCGACCGCCTGGTTGAAGCCCTTGCCACCGGGGCCGGGCCGGAAGTCACCCACGATGGTCTCGCCTGGTTTGGGAAAGTTGCGGGCAAAGAACGCGAGGTCCTGCATGAAACTGCCGACAACTACTACTCGAGGTGACACCCGGCCAACTTAGGAAGTGAGGAGGGCAATGCACTCCAAAATTCCGCCCGGGAGCAGGGCAGGCAAAGATTGACCGGATTTTGCACCGGCGGCGCGATTGAGCAGGCCACACCGCTTATCGGGTTGAGTGACCGTTTGTCCTTTTGCACCGTGCGTTGGAGGGGTTGGTCTCTAGGGTTTGAACATGTCTTCAGTCGCCACCGCAGCCTTTGCCCGCCGGGACAGTCTTGCGCCGGGTGCTGCTGGCGTGGTTCGCTCCGCCACGGCAATGAATGCGGTTCCCATCGACACCCAAGCCAAACTGCTGCGAGCCAAGGGCCGGCTCTATGTGCTGGGCCAAAGCGCGGGGTGGGGATTCTTCCTGCTGACGCAGTTGTTGTTCATCAACCTGTTCGATTCGCCCTCGGCCGGCCGGTCGTCGGTGGATGTTGTTTCCCGGATCGCGATGGTGGTGGCTTCGGGGCTCTTGTTGACCCACTTCGCGCGTGGTCCGATTTCGCGTTGGGGCTGGAAGGAATACAGCTGGCGCAAGTTGCTGCCGCGCATCATCGCGATGGCGGTCCTGCTCTCGCTCATGTGGAGTATTTTCGGCTATGGCTACTCCTATGGGGTGCTCCGGGATGCCTGGCCGAAGAATATTCACCCTGTCGCTTTGTTTTCGATCAGCTTTTTGAACGGCGCGATCATGATGGTCGGCTGGTTGTGCATTTATTTCTTCTATCACGTCTTCGAGCGACTGCAGCGGCTGCAGGTCGAGCAATTGAGGCTCGCGGCCAGCGTGAAGGAAGCCGAGCTCCGCGCGTTAAAGTCGCAGGTCAACCCGCACTTTCTGTTCAATTCGCTCAACAGCCTCCGGGCGCTGATCGACGAGGATGCACCGAAAGCACGCGAGTCTGTCACGCGCCTCGCGAACATGCTCCGCTATTCCCTCCAATCGGGGCAGCTTGAGACGGTTCCGTTTGATGAAGAGCTTCGCATTGTGGAGGACTACCTTGCCCTCGAGCAGATCCGTCATGAAAACCGACTGCAAGTGAAGTGGGAGATTGGTGCCGGGGTGCACCCTCACCACCTGCCGCCCATGCTCCTGCAAACATTGGTCGAAAACGCGGTGAAATACGGCATCTCCACCCGTCGCGACGGCGGCGAGATTACGATTGCGGCTGAATTTCGCGAAGACGCCCTTTGTCTTCGCGTCACCAATCCCGGCGATTTGGCACCGCCGGTGAGCAACGCTGCGGCCATGGCGGGTTCGTCCACCGGTGTCGGTTTGCGGAATGCCTCCGAGCGGCTCAAACTGCTCTTTGGTGATCGGGCGAAACTCACGCTCGTGGCGGAGCCGGTGGGTTGTGTCACGGCGGAAGCCACGATTCCAGTTGGCGCACCCAGATGAAAGCCCTCGTGATCGACGATGAGCGCCTGGCGCGCAACGAACTCCGCCGACTCCTGGCGGCGCATGATGACATTGAAATCGTCGGCGAGGCCGTCGATGCCGAGGACGCGAAGGAGAAAATCGCGATGCTCAAACCCGAACTGCTTTTTCTCGACGTGCAGATGCCCGGCGCCGATGGCTTCAGCTTGCTCGAGCAACTCGACCTCCCGCTGCCCCTGGTGATTTTCACCACGGCCTATGATGAGTTCGCAGTGAAGGCCTTTGAGTTTAACGCGATCGATTACCTGCTCAAACCTGTTGATCCGAGCCGGCTTGGCGCCGCGCTGGAGAAACTGCGCTTGCGCGGCCCGATCGAGAGCGCCGGCGGCAACGCCGAGGATAGCGTCCTCCGCACGCGTCTGACGCTGGACGACAAAGTCTTCGTCCGTGAAGGCGACAATTGCTGGTTTGTTCCCGTGAAGAACGTCCGGCTGCTGGAGTCCGAAGGCAACTACACGCGGGTCCACTTCGACGACAACAAGCCCCAGCTCTTCCGTTCCCTGACCGCGATGGAGGAACGGCTCGATCCGAAGCATTTCTTCCGCGCCAATCGCAAGCAGGTGATCAATCTGGCGTGGGTTGAAGGCATCGAGCCGTGGTTCAGCGGTGGACTCCTCGTGCAGCTCAAGGGCGGGATCAAAGTCGAACTCTCCCGTCGCCAGGCCCAGGACTTCCGCGAGCGCATGAGCCTGTGACAGACCAACCACAGATGGACACGGCGGCACACAAAAATGACGGACCTCGAGCGTGGCCAGATGCTGAACTATCTGCGAATCACAGGCCTCAAGGTCGGCCTGATCATCAATTTCAAACGCTCCAAGCTGGAATGGGAACGTGATTCTTTGATCCCCATCCGTGTCCATCTGTCTAATAACAACCCCAACGAACATGATCGAAGCACGCAATCTCACAAAGACCTTCAAAGACAAAAAGCGCGGCGTGATTTCTGCGGTCGATAACGTCTCCTTCACCTGCCAGCCCGGTCGCATCTACGGGTTGCTCGGGGCGAACGGCGCCGGCAAGACCACCACACTCCGTATGCTGGCCACGCTGCTCAAGCCGACCAGCGGCTCCTGCACGGTCGCCGGACACGATGCCGCCATCGCTCCGGAAAAGGTGCGGGCCAACGTCGGCTTCCTCGCGGCCAGCACCGCGCTCTACGGACGTCTCACTGCGCGCGAGATGATCGCCTACTTCGGACGCCTCAACGACATGGACGACGACACCATCCGCGCGCGGATCAAATCCCTGGCCGACGAACTTGGCATGCACGACTTCCTCGATCGCCGCTGTGACAAGTTCTCAACCGGCATGAAACAGAAGACCTCCATCGCCCGCACCTTGATTCACGATCCGGCGGTGATGGTCTTCGACGAACCGACCCTCGGGCTCGACGTGATGACGGCGCGTTCAATCGTCAAATTCGTCCGCGAGTGCCGCAATCGCGGCAAGACCGTCATCTACTCCACGCATGTCATGAGCGAAGTGGAGAAGCTCTGTGATACGATTGGGATCATCCACAATGGCCGGTTGACGGCGGAGGGAACCCTCGCGCAACTCCAGGAGCGCTATCACGAACGTGATTTCGAAGAGGTTTTTGTCAAAGCAGTCGGCGGCGAGGCCGAAGTCAACGCGGCCTGAGGACCAAGCCCCATGAACTGGAAACACATTCCAACGGTTTATTTTAAAGAACTACGCGACTCACTCCGTGACCGCCGCACCCTGATCTCGATGATCGTGGTGCCCACCTTGGTGATGCCCGCCATCGTCTTCGGGGTCGGCTTCATCATGACCAAGGTCATCAAGCAGGCCCGCGACGAGGCGACGAGTGTCGTTGTTATCGGCGGAGCAGACTCTCCGGGCATCGTGCAGTCGCTGGAAGCGGACAGGCGCTTCCGGGTTGTGGCGGACACCGGCGACTACAAGCAGCTGATTTCGAATAAAAAAATCCGCTTGGCGGTGGAGATTCCGGCCGGCTTCGAGGCCGCGCTGAAGGACGGTGCCCCGATGGTCGTCAACCTCTACTATTACGAGGGTGAGTTGAAGTCCGGCATCGGCGTCGGCGCCGTCGAACGGTTCTTCCGGGATTTGCGCGACAAGACCGTCGAAGCCCGTTTGGCCAATCGCGGTCTGGCTGGAGATCTCGTGAAACCCTTCGAGGTCAAAAGGCAGAACGTCGCTCCGCCTGAAAAGGTGGGCGGCAATCTTATCGGCGGTTTTGTTCCCTACATTATCATCATCCTCTGCTTCACCGGCGCCATGTATCCGGCGATGGACCTCACGGCCGGCGAGAAAGAACGGGGCACGATGGAGACGCTGCTTTGCAGTCCGGTGAATCGCCTGAACATCGTGCTTGGCAAATTCTTCATGGTGCTCACCGCGTCGATTGCCACGATGGTGCTCTCGTTGGTCTCCATGGGGGTCAGTGTCATGCTGGGTGGCAGCTTTTTTGCCGGAAGCAAGAGCACGGCTGCGGCGCAGATGGCCGCCGAGGCCAAGGGTGCCGCCGCCGCTTCGTTCCTGCCGACGATTGATCCCGCCGGTATCCTTGGCGTCCTCGCGATGACCGCGCCGATCGCCGTGTTGTTTGCGGCGGTGCTGCTCACCGTTTCGCTTTTTGCCAAGAGCTACAAGGAGGCGCAGAGCTACGTCTCGCCCCTCATCATCGTCGTGATCATGCCGGCCATTGTCGGCTTGCTGCCCGGCATCGAACTCAGCGCCAAGACCGCGCTCATTCCGATCCTGAATCTCTCGCTCGTCTGCAAGGAGATGCTCTCCGGCGTGTGGCATTGGCAGTATATTGCGCTGATCTTTGGCTCGTCCTGTGTCTATGCAGCCATCGCACTCGGTTTCGCGGTGAAGATGTTCAATCGCGAAGACGTGATGTTCCGGGCCTAACCGGCGAGGTTGGTTGCGAACCATTTGTGAGAACAGGCCCTGCGTTGTAAACCCGCGGTAAATGCCGGCTGCATCCATGGCCAAGGGGGAACTTCTCCGTTACGGTGGCGTCGGCACCCCGACAACGCCATGACTACTCCTACCGACAGTCCCTCTGGCTCTGATAATCTTCGGGCCGAAATCTCTGGGTTGGAAAACCTGCGCGCGCAAATCCACGCCGACATGGAGACCATGCGGGTGCAGGAAGAAAATCTTCGCAGCTACGAAACCCGCCTCCGTCGGGCCCAAACGGAAATCGTCAAACTTGCGCCAGCGCCTGAAGGGCAGATGGAGATTGAGATCGACCGCGAGAAATTGTCGCGTCAGCGGGCGCTGCTCGAAGCCGAGCGCCGCGCCCTGACCGATGAGCGTTTGATCGTGCGGGAGGAGCGGGCCATGTGCGCGAAGCGGTCGGCTGAGCTCGACCAGCGCGAAGCATGGGTCAAGACGCTCGAAGCGAGGCAAGCGGCAAGTTCCTTTCCGGCGCCGAACAAGATTGATGCCCGGGGGATGCAGGCGGCGAAGAATTTCTTCCTCTTCAGTTCCAAGCGCGCCGTTGGACCGAGCTAAAGCGGCGAGGAACCATCAAGACCGGTCGGGCCGGATGCCCGGTAACCGAACGGTTCGATCAGGAACCGGCGTTTTCCATCTCGGTGAGGCGAGTGGCCGCTTTTTCCCATTCCACGGTCGCGGCGTGCAGTTGATCGACGGTGGTGCTGAGCTCCCGATTCAGGTGCTGGGCGCTGCCAGCCTGCGTGTAGGTCTCGGGCTTCTCGAGTTCGGCGGTCAGCTCGTTTTGCTTGGTTTCCAATTCGCTGACGCGTTGCTCGAATTTGCCGACTTCGATCCGGAGTTTCTTGATGTCCGCCGAACTCGGTTTCGCCCTGGCTGCGGCGACGGGTGCGGTCGCGGGAGCCCTGCCCTGCGGTGGGCGGGCGTCAGTGAAGCCGGCAGTCAGAGCCGCGCGGGCATTGGTGGCCCTGGATTTCTCGAGATAATAATCGTAGCCGCCGGCATAGGGCGTGAGCCGGCCGGAATGAATGTGGAGAACGGACTGCGCCAGCGCCTTGATGAAATACACATCGTGGCTGATGAAGATGAAGGTGCCTTCGTATTGCTTGAGGGCGTTGACGAGCGCGTCGATTGACGGGATGTCGAGGTGCGTCGTGGGCTCGTCCATCAACAGGAGATTCGGCGGGTTGACCAGCAGGCGCGCGAGGGCGAGGCGGGATTTTTCGCCGCCGGAGAGGACGGAAACCTTCTTGTGCACGTCGTCCTTGCGGAAGAGGAAGCCGCCGAGCACGGCGCGGGCCTGCTGTTCCGTGAGCTGGTTCTCCGCCGTGCGAAGCTCCATTACGTTCTCGAAGACGGTGAGATCGAGGTGCAGGTTGTCGGCGCGATTTTGGGCGAAGTAGCCCGGCACGACGTTGCTCCCGAGCTCGCGTTCGCCGCCCTGGATGGGGATCACGTCGGCGAGGATCTTGAGGAGAGTGGATTTGCCGGAACCATTGGGGCCGACGAGCACCATTTTCTGGCCGCGCTCGGCCTCGAAATTCAGGCCGCGGTAGACGACGTGGTCGCCGTAGGATTGGTCGACGTTCTTGAGATTGACGACCTTCAGCCCCGAGCGGGGCGGCTGGGGAAAGCGGAAATTGATGCGCTTGAGGTCCTCCCACGGCTCCTCGACCGCGACGTCCTTGAGGCGATTGATCTGCTTCTCCTTCGACTTGGCGCGCGAAGCCATCGAGGCCTTGGCGCCGAAGCGGTCGACGAATTTCTGGAGGTGAGCGATCTCGCGTTGCTGGTTCTTGAAGAGCGCCGCCTGCTGGTCCTTGCGGGCATCTTTCTCGTTCAGGTAATCGTCGTAATTGCCGGTGTAGCGATTGAGCCTGCCGCCGCGAAGCTCCAGAATGCCTGTGCAGAGAATGTTCAGGAATTCGCGATCGTGCGAGACGACGAGCAAACCACCGGGGTAGCGCGTGAGATACTCCTGAAACCAGAGCAATGCCTCGAGATCGAGGTGATTGGTCGGCTCATCGAGCAGCAGCAACGCGGGCTCACTGACGAGGAGCCGGGCCAAGTGGGCGCGCATGACCCAGCCGCCCGAGAAGGACTTGGCCTGTTTGTCGTGGTCGCTTTCGCGAAAGCCGAGGCCGGCCAAGATCTTCTTGGCGCGCGGTTCGAGCGTCCAATCGATGTCGTAGTCGTTGTCGTCCTCGGGCAGGAGCTTCTTCCCGCTCGTGGCGATGGAGAGGATGGATTCCTCACCGACCGGAGCGCTTTCTTGGGGCAGGTAGCCGAAGTCGGCGCCGCGTTCCCATTCGATGGTGCCTTCATCGGGGGCTTCCTCGCCCAAGATGAGATTGAAGAGGGTCGATTTGCCCGCTCCGTTGGGACCGACCAAGCCGTAGCGGTCGGTGCGCGCGACAAAAAGCGACACCTCGGAAAACAGTTCACGGGTGCCGTAGGACTTCGCTACATCGGCAATGGTCAGCATGGAGAACCCATGAGTGAGCAGCCCGCGTGCGTCGTCGTCAACCGCGCACTGTTCCCGAGTCAAGACTCGGGGTTTTCGCCCAATACCGGACCGGTCCGCCTAATTGGAGCGCATGAGTTTGCGGAATTATCGCACCAGCAACAATCCCACGGCTCCGACAACCGCGAGCGCTCCGCCGGCGAGGGAGCGCTTCGACGGGCGTTCTCCTTCGAACCAATAGGCCATCGGAATCACAGCCAACGGTGCACAAGCCGTAATGGGCAACACCAGGCCGCTTGGCGAGGTGGCGAGAGCGAGTTGAAACGAGCCCATGCCCAGCACGGGACCCGCCATCGCGTGGGCGAAAACCCAACCATGGGCGCGCCAAGGAGGAGCGGGCGGCTTCGGCTGTTCCCGGCGCAACCACGCCACGACCGCAAACCAGACAACTGTTAGGAGAATGCCACCGAGGAGCCGCTGATAGGCCGCCGTGAGGCCGTCGAGGCTATGGCCGGCCGTCGTGGCAATCTCGAAACCCCGGCGGCTCATGACCGCTCCGATGCCCTGGCCGGTTGCGGCGGCCAAGCCGAGCAAGACACCGATCGGCCGCACGCGCACCTTGGGCGGATCCTTCCTGGTCGGCACCAACGCAACGACGATGCCCGCCAAGATCACCCCGATGCAGGCGAACTGGGCCACCGTCAGGCGCGTGCCCAACCACAGCCATTCGATTGCGATCGCGACGGGCACGCTCACACACTGGTTAATGGTGATGGTCAGGCGCGAACCGAGGAATGGCAACGCGCCGAAAAACGCGAGGTCGCCGAGTCCGATGCCGATCAGGCCGCTCCAAAAGAACGTCGAAAACGCCGGCCCCCCGTGACCCCGGCCGAACCCATACGCCCAGACCCCCAGAAACAGCATGCCGATCAACAAGCGGCCGAGATTCGCGCGCGCCGGACCGACGGCGCGCTGGCTCTTCTGCGCCAGAATCGAGGACGCTGCAAAAATGAAGGTGGTGAGAACGGCGAAGTGCAACGGGAGGCGATGAACGTGCTACGCCCGACGGGTATTTGACGAGCCGGAAAACCGCAGGGTTGCATTCAACTTCCTGCGGGTTTGCCTCACCTCATGCCCAACCGCCTTGCCGACGAAAAATCCCCCTACCTCCGCCAACACGCGGACAATCCGGTGGACTGGATGCCGTGGGGCGAAGAGGCCCTTGCCAAAGCCCGCGCCGAACAGAAACCGGTCTTCCTCAGCATCGGCTATTCAACCTGCCATTGGTGCCATGTGATGGCGCATGAATCTTTTGAAAACGAGTCCGTCGCCGCGCAACTCAATCGCGATTTTGTCTCGATCAAGGTTGACCGCGAGGAGCGACCCGATCTCGACCGCGTCTACATGACCTACGTGCAACAAACCACGGGGCATGGCGGCTGGCCGATGAGTGTCTGGCTGACGCCCGAAGGGAATCCGTTCTTCGGTGGCACGTATTTCCCGCCGGAGGATCGCGGAGGCCGCCCGGGCTTTGCCACGATGCTCAACGCGATCACGCGTCATTGGAAAGAGGACCGCGAAAAGCTCGAATCCGGTGCGGTGGCGGCGGTGCAGGCACTGCAACGTTATGCGAGCGAAGGCCCGGCGCGCGAAACCAAGCCGGACGAACCGGTCGAGGCGCCGCTGCATGAGGTCGCCGGCGCGGCTTTCGACAAGGGCTTTCAATATTTCCACGAAGCGCATGATCCCGTGCGCGGTGGCTTTGGCCACGCGCCCAAGTTTCCGCGCGCCTCCACGCTCAATTTCCTTTTCCGGGTGGCGGCGATTCAGGGCCTGCAATCCGAAGCGGGCCGCGAAGCGATCAAGATGGCGACGGTCACGCTGCAACGCATGGCCGGCGGCGGAATCCACGACCCTATCGCCGGTGGGTTTCATCGCTACTCGGTCGATGCTTCGTGGCATGTGCCGCACTTCGAGAAGATGCTCTACGACCAGGCGCAGATCGCATTCAACTATCTCGAAGCCCAGCAGGCAACCGGCGGCGAGGTTTACGGCTGGGTGGCGCGCGGCATTTTCGACTACGTGCAACGCGACCTCACCGGGCCGCACGGCGGTTTCTACTCGGCCGAAGACGCGGACTCCCTGCTCGCCCACGGCAAACCCGAGCATGCCGAGGGTGCGTTCTATGTTTGGACGAAGGACGAGATCGATCGGGCGCTCGGGGCCGAGGCGGCGTTCTTCTGTTCCCACTTCGGGGTGAAGACGGGCGGCAATGTCGAACAGGACCCGCAACAGGAGTTCACCGGCAAGAACGTGCTGCTGCAACAGCGTCCGCTGGCGCAAACCGCCGCCACGTTCAAACTCGAGCCCGGTGCGGCAGTGGGAAAACTGCTCGCGTGTTTCGAGACGTTGCGTGCCGTGCGCAGCTCACGTCCGCGGCCGCATCTCGACGACAAGGTCATCACCGCTTGGAACGGACTGATGATCTCCGCCTTGGCCAAGGGGCATCAGGTGCTCGAACGCGAAGTGAACCAGGGTAAGGCGGGGCGGCCCGCCCCGCCGCAATTGGGTTCCCAAACAAACGACGGCGGACCGAGCCGGTCCGCACCACCCTCCGGGGCGGGAGCACCCGTTGCGGGCGTGCCCTACCTTGATCATGCCATTCGTGCGGCGGAGTTCCTGCGGCGCGAGCTTTGGGATGACGCCTCCGGCACGCTCTACCGCACCTGGCGGGAGGGTCGGAGCAATATTCCCGGCTTCGCGGAAGACTACGCCTATTTGATCCAAGGTCTGCTCGATCTCTATGAGGCGGGCTTTGAAATCCGCTGGCTGCAATGGGCGGAGCGCCTGCAAACCAAGATGGATGAACTGTTCTGGGACACCGAGCGGGGCGCCTATTTCAACTCCCGCGCCGATGACCCGACCGTGATCGTTCGACTCAAGGAAGACTACGACGGGGCTGAGCCAGCGCCCAACTCGGTCGCCGCGCTGAATTTGGTCAGACTCGATTGGATGCTTGGCACCGCTGGCGCGCGAGAGAAGGCGATCGCTACCATCGAGGCCCTGCGGCGCCAATGGACGGGCCATCCGCACGCGTTGCCGCAAATGCTTTGTGCGCTGGAGCTGGCTCTCGAAGCACCTCGCACCGTTGTGGTGGCGGGTAATCCGAGTTCACCGGAGTTTCGTGCGCTGCTTGCCGTGCTCCATGAATCGCTCGGGCCGCGCCGGGCGTTGCTCTGCGCCGACGGTGGCTCCGGACAAGAATGGCTGGCTCAGCGACGACCCTACCTCCGGCAGCTTCAGCCGGGTGGGGATGCCCCGGCGAAGGCCTTCGTTTGCGAAGCCTATGCGTGTCGAGCACCGGCATCAACGCCCCGCCAACTGCGGCTCGTTTTGGCCGGCCCAGCGGGAACCCCGGACGGCCAGCAATCAGGAGCGCTCGGCTAAACCGGTTAGCAACTAACTTTGGACCATGGGGCGAGTGCCTTGGGGCGGAGCGGCCTCGCTCCGCCGCTGCACAACCGGCCGGTGCACAACCGGCCGGTGCGCCCCACCGCCCGACAAAAGCGAGTATTACTTTGTGATGTTCCTCGCAAGAATGGGGCGACTCCAATTGTCACCTATTAGGTTACATTCCCTTTGGGAATCAGCGCGGGCATGACAGTGAACCTCGCGGAGTAGTGCTCGACCGCCCTTGCCCTGCCGGTGTGCCCTTGCTCTACCGCCGCGCCGCGCAACAGTCTCATGGCTGCCCGTAAGTAGTAGTGGTGACAAGGCGCATCGTTGTCGTTTCTTCCCGCCCTCGAGGTCGGGGCTTGAAGCGGCGGCCAAGTGTCGCAATGAACATGGGTTTCTCATGAAGTCTTCGTCGATCAGATTTCTCTCCCTGGTGTTTGGCGCGGCCTTGGTAGCGCTAACCTCTGCAATGGCGAATTCTCAGCGAGTGGTGCTGGCGTTGAAACCGGACAAGAATCCGGAGTCGTTGCTGGAAGAGAAGCGGACGTTGGAAACCTTCCTCGCCGGGCAATTGCAGCGCCCCGTGCAGGTCATTATCCCGCTTTCGGCTTCTGTGATCATCGAGGGGTTTGCCAACGGCACGATTGACCTCGGCTACTTGAGCGCCACCGACCTTGCCCGGGCCCGGAAACTCGGGACCGCCCGCTTGCTGCTGGCCGGAGAGTTTCCCAACGGGCTCACCAGTTACCGCAGTTATTGGCTGGCATTGAAGGATCGGCCCTACACCGCGATCGAGCAACTGAAGGGCAAGCCCGTGGCCTTTGCCAGCAAGACGAGCACCTCCGGTTTTGTCGTGCCACTGTGGGATCTCCGCCAGCGCGGCCTCGTTTCGGAGCGGGGCAACCCCGAGGAATTCTTCGGCAAGGGCAATGTCTTCTTTGGCGTGGGTTATGTCTCCGGGATTGAGCGGGTGTTTGCGGGCGAGGCCGAGGCGGCGGCGGTGAGCGACTATGTGTTCGATCAGGACAAACATCTTACCGTCGGCCAGCGCGCACGCCTGAAGATTGTCCAGTCGCAGGGTCCCGTGCCCAGCCATGTGATCGCGGTGCGCGCTTCGATGGCCCCGGTGGAAGTGGAGGCCATTCGCCAGGCTTTGCTGGCCTTCAACGACGCAGGCAGCACGGACCTGCGCGACCGGCTTTTCACGACGAAACTCGTGGTCACCAGCGAGGAGGCCCACCTCGCCGCACTCAACGAAGCGCTGGCTCTCGCCGAACGCGCGCTCACGAAATAATGGCGCCTGCCGACCCTCACTTCCCCGCTCCGTTGGCCGGCGGTGTTGCGACCGAGACCGCGTCGCACGTCACGCTTTCCGGTCTCGGTGTGCAGCGCAATGGCCGCTGGGTCTTTCGCGGGCTCGATCTCGCCGTGCCGCGCGGGACGTTTGTGGCCGTGGTCGGTCCATCCGGCGTCGGCAAGTCCTCGTTGCTTTCCGCCATCGGCGGCATGCTCGAGCCGACGGAGGGGAAGGTGAGTTTCATCTGCCTGAAAAACGGCCTGCACGAACCCTGCAATTTCCAGCCGCAGATCGGCATGGTGTTTCAAAATTACATGCTGGTGGCGAGCAGCACGGTGCTCGACAACGTGCTCTGTGGCCGGCTTGGCCAGCGCCCGTGGTGGCGGACGATGCTCGGTTTCGGCCGCCGCGATCGCGCCGAGGCGTTCCGCGTCATCGCCGATCTCGGACTTGGCGCCTATGCGCACCGCTGGGTGGGCGAAACCTCGGGCGGTGAACAGCAACGCACCGCTTTGGCGCGCGCCCTGTTTCAGGAACCGGAACTGATTTTGGCGGATGAGCCGGTCTCGAATCTCGACTCCTACCTCACCGGACGCGTGCTCGGCCTCTTGCGGCAGGAGGCGTCGCAAAACCGCCGCACCGTTTTCTGTGTGCTGCACAATCCGCAGCTCGTTGATCGCTTCGCCGATTTGGCGCTGAGCCTCGACCCGGGCGATCCGCGCGGTTGGAGAATCCGCACGGTCCACCGCACCGCATGAGTGCCGTGATCCCCAGTCCCAACCGCCCGCCCGAGCCGAAACTGCCGGAGTTGCCCTGGCACGCCCGGCTCAACGTGCTCACCGTGACGCTGCTGCTCTTCGGGCTTGCCGTGGTGTTCTCGGCACCGGCGTTGAGCGGCTCCGGGCGCGACCTCGCTTATTGGGAAAACACCACGCGTTTTCTCGGCCGGTTTTTCCCGCCTGATTTCTCGGTGTTGCCGCAGGTGCTGGTGGCGCTGATCGAGACCGCGCAGATCGCGGTGATGGCGACCTTCTTCGCCATCTTCATCGCCTTGGTGCTCGGCGCGGCGGGGGCGCGGACGATCGCGCCGCGCTGGATGGTCGTGCTGACCCGTTTCTTCCTGAATGGGATTCGCACCGTGCCCAGTTTGCTCTGGGCCCTGATCGCGGTGGCGATTGTGGGTGCCAATCCCCTGGCGGGCGTGATCGGTCTGGTGTTTTACAGCCTCGGTTACCTAGGGAAGTTTTTTGCGGATGCGTTTGAATCGATCGACGTTGATGTGGCGCGGGCCCTGCGGGCCCTGGGCGCGCATCCGGTCCAGGCGTTCCAGCATGGCGTGTGGCCCCACGCCCGGCCGCTCGTGTGGAGTTACGCACTGTGGATGCTCGAATATAACCTGCGCTCGGCGGCGATCATCGGCTATGTCGGTGCCGGTGGCCTCGGAGTCCTCCTGCACAGTTATCAGGAATACTATGCGTGGGACAAATTCGCCACCGTGCTGCTTTGCATTCTGGTGCTTGTGACCGCGCTCGACCTGCTCGGTGAGTGGGTGCGCAGCCGGATTACTAAGAAAAGCGGCGGTCGGCCGCTGGCTAGTTGAGGTCCGCCGCGAAAGACCGGGCAATCAGCGACGGAGGGCCTCGCGCACGAGCCGGTCGTCGCCGTCGTTCGCCGCCGGCGTGATGCCGAGGACAGCGCAAAGCAGATTGTAGACGTGGATGTTTTCCACGTCGGCGAATTCGTGGCCACGTTTGAAAGCGGGGCCATGCGCGAGGAAGAGCGCACCCATGTTTTCGTTGGCGGGGTCCCAGCCATGGGAGGCGCGGGAATAGTTGGCGCGACGCCGTGCCCAACCGACGTTGCTTTCGATATTCCAATGATCGTCGGCGATGAGCACGACCGGCGGAATGCGGTCGTTGTCGCGGTAGTGCAAATGTGCCGGCACCTCCTCACGCAAATAGACGTGGATCTGCGGGGGTGCTTTTGCGCGGATTGAGGCGGCAAGCTCCGCAGGCGTCACCGTGCCGGGATTCGGACGCACGCCGCCGTTCGGTCCGAGTGATTCCACGCGCACTTGGGAAACATCCACCAGGTCTTCAATGAAGACGACGCGGTCGGCGGAAGTTTCCGACATGCCGTGATCTGACACGATAACGAGGTTGGTGCGTTCGCGCAGACCGCGTTGCGCTAATCCGTCGAGCAGTCGGGCGATGGCGTGGTCAACTTCGAGCACGGCGGCGCTTGTCTCCGGCGCGAGCGGGCCGTGTGAATGGCCGATGTCGTCCACCAAATCGAAGTAGAGCGTGGAAAAACGCGGCCGCTCCCCCGGTGGAAGATCGAACCACGCGAGCAACCCGTCAACGCGTTCGGCACAGGTGAGCTTTTTGTTGAAGGGCTTGAAAAGGGACGGTCGGTGTCCTTGCAATTCGGTTTCCGAGCCGGGCCAGAAGAAGCACGCGGAGCGAACACCCTGTTTCTCGGCGGTGATCCACACTGGTTCGCCTTGGTTCCACCAATGGCTTTCCAACTTTGACATCGTGAACCTTTCGCCCGTCGTCGGCTCGAAGAACCAATTGGCCACAATGCCGTGATTCTCCGGTCGCAGACCCGTCACGAGCGTGTAGTGATTGGGAAAGGTCTTGGTCGGAAACGACGATGTCATCCGCTGCGCGCGCGTGCCGTCCGCGACGAGTGTCTGCAAAGTCGGCGCGGCATGGTGCGAAAAATAATCCCAGCGGAAGCCGTCGATGGAGACGAGAATGAGCGGATCGTCAGGGGGGGTGGCAAACGCGCTCGTTGGCGCGACGAACGCCAGCATCCAAGCGGCGATGCGAAGCAACGGCGGAGGCAGCAAATTCATCGCACGACTCTAGGATTGGCGTGCGCCCCGGCAATGCGCATTCTTCGGGGCATGGACGATTCGGAAAGACTCACCCGCCTTGAGGAGCGCTACGCCCATCTGCAGCGGCATGTGATCGAGCAGGACAAGGCCATGCTCGCGTTCGGCGACGAACTCGCGCGTGTGAAAGCAGACCTAGGAAGGGTTCGTTCCCAGCAGCACCAGCAGCAGGCTTCACCGGTGGCGGACGGGCCGGCCCCGGTTGAGGAACGCCCGCCGCACTACTGACCCCGGGGGATGGAGTTTAAGGTGAAGGACGCCGGCAGTCCGTATTTCGGTGCGGCCGCGCCCATGCCAATGGAGCGCAGCCCTTTCGTCAGCGCGCTCATTTCGCCCGGGGATTTCTCTCCCGCTCAGGTGGCTAGCGTGACGGCGCGGATGGCGGCGGCGAGCGTGGCGACCTCGAAAGGTTTTTGCACAAACCCGGCAAGGCCTTTGCCCGTGAAGCGGCTGATCGCCTCCTGCTCGTTGAAGCCGCTCATGAGCACCACGCGCACACCGGGCCGGAGGTGCCGGAGCTGGCGGAACGTCTCCTCGCCATCGAGGTGTGGCATGGTGAGATCGAGCAACACGGCCTGATAGCGGGCGGGATCGGCGCGGAACTTTTCCACGGCCTCCCGGCCGTCGTTGGCCGTCTCGGTGGTGTAGCCGAGGAGTTCGAGCATGCGCGCCACGACCGTGCGGATGGTCTCCTCGTCATCGACCACGAGCACATGGCCCGAACCCCCCGGGAGCGGGGCGTTGGCGGCGGTCGCGTCTGGGAGCAGCACGGCCTCGGCGGGGCCGACGGCGCAGGGAAAAAACACCTTGAACGTGGTCCCCCGCCCGACCTCGCTGTAAATCTTGATGGCACCCTTGTGGCTGCGGACAATGCCCAGCACGGCGGCCAGCCCGAGCCCGCGGCCGGTGAACTTGGTGGTGAAGAAGGGGTCGAAGATGCGATCGATCGTCGCGGCGGTCATGCCCACACCCGTGTCGCTCACCTCGAGGAAGACGTAGTCGCCGGGGACAAGCTCCGCGCTGTGCCGCAACGTGAGCAGGTAGTCGCGATCCACGCGGGCGACGCCGGTGCTGATGGCGATGATGCCGCTGCGCTTGCCGATCGCCTCCGAGGCGTTGATCACGAGGTTCATGACGATCTGCCGCATCTGCGTGGCGTCGGCCATCACTGCGGGAAGGACTTTGGCCGGGTTGAAACGGAGGATGCAGGTCTTGCTGATCGAGATGTTGAGCAGGTGGGTGGTTTCCGTGACGAGCTGGTTGAGGTCGAGCAGTTGGACGACGAAGCGGCCCTTGCCGGAGTAGGCGAGCATCTGCTGGCAAAGTTCGGCGGCGCGGCGCGCGGCGGTGTCGATGTGCTCAAGGCAGGGCTGGATGGACGAGGAGGGCGGCAGGTCGAGCCGGGCGAGGGAGGCGTGGCCGAGGATGCCGGTGAGCAGATTGTTGAAATCGTGCGCGATCCCGCCGGCGAGCACACCAAGGCTCTCGAGCTTCTGGGTGTCGAGGAGCTTGCGTTCCAGCTTCTGACGCTCTTCCTCGGCTTTGCGCCGTTCGGTGACGTCAAACATGATGCCACGGAGCCGGGCGGGCCGGCCATCTTCCACGACTACCGTGACGATGTCCGACAGCCAAACCGTGCGGCCATCGGCGGCGAGCATGCGGTATTCGAACGTGTGATTCCGCAACTCACGGGTCGCGGTGGCGCATAATCCAGGCGCCCAGCTGCGATCGTCCGGGTGCATGTGGTCGAGCCAGAATGTCGGCTCGTCCGTCCACCGTCGTGCGGGATAACCGAGCATGGATTCCGCCCGTTGACTGACAAAAGTGAAGCGCATGGTCGCGGTGTCCATGTCCCA
>CAMTVF010000053.1:0-9709 GCA_947085115.1 uncultured Opitutaceae bacterium
CGGCGTCGTGGTCGCCCCTTGCGAAAGTGTCATGGTTGTCACCGCGCTTCCCGAGATGCGCCTGACGATGGCGTTGCCCGTGTCGGCCACAAAGAGGTCGCCGTTGGTGGCTGCGGCAACGGCCTTGGGCCGATTGAACCATGCGTTGCTGCCGGTGCCGTCCTTGAGTCCGGCAATGCCCGGC
Organism: uncultured Opitutaceae bacterium; assembly: GCA_947085115.1. Taxonomy (GTDB): domain Bacteria; phylum Verrucomicrobiota; class Verrucomicrobiia; order Opitutales; family Opitutaceae; genus Didemnitutus. Next base: position 185 of record CAMTVF010000053.1, read on the forward strand.
AGGCCGGCGACGGTGGTCACCGTTCCCGTGGAGGTGACGCGGCGGATGGTGGAGTTGCCGGTGTCGGCCACATAGACGTTGCCCGCCACATCAACGCCCAAGCCCGACGGCTGGTTGAACAATGCGTCTGAGCCGACGCCGTCGCTGCTGCCGCTGACGCCGGCGACGCCGGCGATGGTCACCACCGCACCGAACACGCTGATGCGACGAATCGTATTATTCGTCGTATCGGCGACGAAGACATTGCCGTTACTGTCAACGGCGATGCCGGTGGGGTTATTGAAACGGGCGGCGGTGCTGGAGCCGTCGGCGGAACCGGAAATACCGGCCGCGCCGGCGTAAGTGGAAACCACACCAGTCGGGGTGATGCGCCGTATCGTGTGGTTCTGGGCATCGGCGACGTAGAGATTGCCGGCGCTGTCCTGCCCGATGCCGAGGGGTGAGTTGAACGTGGCCGCGGAGCCTGTCCCGTCGGCGTTGCCGCGCACGTTGGGTGAGCCGGCGAGGGTTGTGACGGTGCCGACGGAGGTGATGCGGCGGAGGGTTGCGTTGGCCGTGTCGGAGACCGTGACGGTGCCGTTGCCCGCCAAGGTGACGCCGCTGGGGTCGTTGAAACGCGCGGCGCTGCCTGTGGCGTCGGTCGTGCCGGTCTGCCCCGCGAGGCCTGCGAAGATGTTCACCACGCCGCCGGTGGTGACGAGTTGCACGGTGTCGGATGTGGTGTCGCAGACGTAGAGGTTGCCCGCGCTGTCCACAACAAGGGCGGCCGGGAAGGGCAGCACAAGCGGGGCGACGGTGAGCAGGGCGGCATTGCTGGTGCCGGCGCCGCCGACTATAGTCACGAGGTAGCGGTAGCGCGCGCCGTTGAGCACGGGGCCAGCGCCCGAGATGGTAAGCGTGGTGGTGGTCGTGCCGGTGTAGGGCCCGCCTTCGGAGAGATTCGCCCAGATGGTGCCGCCGTCCATGGAGATTTGCCACTGGTAGGTGGCGTTGCCCACAGGTTGGGCGCTGAAAGAAACAGTAAGGCCGGTGGTGACAGTTTGGGGCGGAAGCGTAGCGGTTGGCAGGGGTGCCGGGCCTCCCCCTCCTCCACTTGAAGGTGTGAGCGTGACGTTGAGCCGCACCGATCCGGTTTCGCCCGCCCAGCCATCGACGGCGAAATAGTAAACGGTGCCGGCGGTAACGCCAAATGTGATGATGCTGGTGCGTTTGCGCGTCGGAGACGGGTTTTGTTGGGGCGTTTCGACATCGTCGTTGGCGGCCAGTTGCGTGAGGGCGTTCATCTGGGTGCCGGTGTAAGCGGCGAGCAGCGTGTCGAAATTGGTGCCGTCGGTGGTGGCGGTGATGCTGCCGCTGGCGGTCGCGGACCAGCGCCACCAGACCGAAGTGCCGCCGGGTTCGCCGGGCGCGTGGTTGGGTTCGCCGGGCTCCTTGGTGGCGCTGGTGCTGGAGCCCATGGCAAGAACAGTGTTGCCCGTGAGCGTGAGCGCGGCGGCGGCGGCGAAGTTGTCGTTGGGCGGGGGAATGATGGGTGCCGGCGTGCTGTAAAGGAACTGCGCGCCGTCGATGTCGTCCTGCTGCAAACGATCCACGCTGCTGATGCGGCTGTTCATGATCGCGGTCAGGGTCTGGCCGGCCTCGTCCGGATGATCCAGCCCGAGCACGTGACCGAGTTCGTGCAGCGCGACGCGACGGATATCGAGCACGCCCGGCTGCGTGAAGCCGCGGTAGGAGTTCCACCTGCGTGCGTTGTTGAACACGACGTCGGATTGCGTGCGCCGGTGTGTGCCGTCGCTCTGCAACTGGGTGGAGCGGTAGGAGAGCGTCACCGCAATCACGTTTTCGCCAAAGGCCGTGCCGTAAACGTTGGCGGCGAAGAAAATCTCGTTGATGCCGTTGCGGTCCGCGCCCGCTCCAGCCGCATCGACGTTGCCGGAAAGCTGGACCCTGCCCATGACCGCGTTCCAATCGGCCATGGCCGCCTGCACGCTGCTGGAGTAGTTGGTGCCGTCCTGCAGGTTCGGCGACGTGCCAAGCTTGATCTGCATCGTCACCGTGCCGGGAGCCCACTTGACAATCGAGAGCGGTGAGCCCGCCCGAATCACGTCGTATGCGGTGGCCGTCGAGGCTGCGGCACCCAGCATTCCGGCCCAGACGAGGATGCGAGGAAGGCTACTTCGCATGGGTTTCTCCCTCCGCGGCGCGGGTCGCCTTGATCTGGCGGGTAAAGTCGGCCGGCGTGAGCGCGTCGTCGATGCGGCGCATCCGTCGCTGGAGGTCCGCTGCCTTGCCGTCCACCATGGGCAGCACCACTTCGGCAACATCGGCGAGGATGACTCCATTGTTGCGCGTGATGTATTCGCGGCCGGTCACCTTGTCCCGTCGGACCGGATAGCGTCCGTGCATGACCGCATAAAGCGGATGGAAATTCGTGCCGTTGCCGGAAACAAAAAGGATGTCCTCGTCGCCGACGGCAAATTTCGGCGCGCCCTCGACGCTCAGTTCGATGTCGCCGATCCTGCCGCCGAGCATGGTCAGCACCAGCGGTGTCGGCGGCGTGCCTGCGATGACCTCGATTACCTCAACCTCGATCTTGGTGAAGATGAGTTCCTTGCCCGCCTGCGGTTTCGCCTCGTAGGTGAGGCTCTTGATCTTGGCGCGCACGATGTAGTCGGAGCCGTTTACCAGCTCCGGGAATGACGGCGGAATGACGGAGGTGGCGAGGCCGGTTGTTGCCGCCGCCAGGCCGAGCAACAGCACAAACAGAAGGGTGAACTTGGGCATAGTGGGCTGCTATTGAGGGAGACCTTAGCCAATGGGGACTGATCGGCGAGCGACTTTGCGCCGGAAGGCAATTTTTTCTGTTGGAAACCTTGTCGGAGGCGAGAACCTCTCAAGCCACCCCCACCTCAACGAATCGACTGGGTTCCCCGCCCTGTTCCGCGAACCCTCAACTCCGCCCAACGCCACCCTTGTCATGCTCCGTTTTCCCGCCAAGCTTCGCTGTCCGGATCGCCTTCCTCGTTCCGTTCCATTAATTTCCCACTGTTTCCCCCGAATTTTGCCCGCAGGGCACGTCCCGGACGGACCCAACTCCACCTGCATTCGCGTTTTCTAGCATGAAGTCCTTTTTTGCCCTCTCCCTGATATCTGTCGCGGTCGCCCTGCTGCTTGGAGTCACCTCCGTCGTTGCCCGCGCGCAGGACGCGGCCACCCCCACGCCGCCCACGGTGGACTCCGAGCCGGTCATCGGCCCGCTCGTGTTGCGCGACGAGAACATCGACCAAGTCCTCGCGTTGCTCGAACGCCTCACCGGCAAGACGCTCTTGCGCCCGCAAGCCCTCCCCGCCGCGACCATCACTGTGAACCTGCGCGAGTCGGTCACACGCGGCGAGGCCATCCGCGCCATCGAAACCCTCCTCAACCTCAACGGCGTGGCCCTGACGCCCCTCGGGGATCGTTTCCTCAAGGTCACCGCGCTCAACGTCGCCAAATCCGAAGCCCCCGAACTGATTGAGGGCTCGACGCTCGACCTGCCCGCCAGCGGTCGGATCGCCAGCAAACTTTTTCAACTGAACTTTCTCCGCGTCGGAGAATTCATGCCCCAAATCGCGCAATTGCTCAGCCCCAGCACAGGGAGTCCCCCCGTGGTGTTCGACAAGGCCAACGCGGCCCTCATCACCGATTCGTTGAGCAACCTGCAGCGCATCGAGGTGCTCGTAGCCCGGCTCGACCAGCCAGCCCTCAGTGGCATGAACCCGAAGTTCTACACGTTGCAATACGCCAAGGCCAGTGAGGTCGTGAACAAGATGCGCACCATCCTTTCCGGACCGCTCCAGACCCAGCTCGGCACCGCCACCTCCTTTAATCCCGACGACCGCACCAACCAGATCATCGTCATTTCCGACCCGCGGCAATTCCCCTTCTTCGACGACCTCATCGCGCGACTCGACGTGAAATCGGACCCGAATACGCGCAACGAAGTCATCTACCTCAAGCACGCCGCCGCGAAGGACGTCGCGTCGATCTTGAGCCAGCTTGTCTCCGGCCAGAACAACGCCGCCCGCACCGCCGGTCAGGAATCCATCCGCCCCACCAGTGTGGTCGTCACTCCTCCCGGCGGCGCTCCCGCCGCCGCGGCGGTGACGCTCCCCACTGGCGCAAATCTTTCCCTCGAACCCTCGAATCAGTTCAGCGCCTTTCTCACCATTCTGCCCGAAGAGCGCAGTAATTCCATCGTCGTCTCCGGCACAATCGACGACATCCGCCTCATCGGCCAACTGGTGGACAAGATCGACATCCTTCTCGCCCAAGTGCGCATCGAGGTCGTCATCGCCGAGGTTTCGCTCGGCAACAATTCCCAGTCCGGCATCAGTGCGCTCGGCCTTAAGATCGTGGGCGACAAACTCGTCGGTTTTTCAGGCGCCGGGGCCGGCTTCGGCGTTTCCGAGGCCACCCGCACGCCCGGCCTCTCAGGAGACTACGACCTCTCCGCCATCATCACGCTCGCGACCACCCCGCGCAAAAACAACGCCACGATCCTCTCGCAGCCGAACATCATCACCACCCACAACAAGGAGGGTAAGATTTTCGTCGGCGAACAGCGCCCTGTCATCAGCAGTTACCTCAACGACTCCAGCGCCGCGGCCAGCAACGTCGGCACCGGTTACCGCTCCACCGTTTCGTCCAAGGACATCGGCATCCAGCTTTCCGTGAAGCCGCTCATCGGCAACGACGGCACCGTTCAACTCGAGATCAAGCAGGAGGTGAACGATATTCTCGGCGACATCACCATCGACGGCAATCCGCAGCCCCGCATCGGCCGCCGCAGCACCGAGTCTTTTGTCAGCGTGCGCAGCGGCGAGATCATCGTGCTCGGCGGCCTGCAGCGCACCTCGAAGTCCAAGAGCACCAGCCGCCTCGGGCCCATCCCGATCATCGGCGATCTTTTTGGCTCCCGCTCCCGCGAGGACACGCGCACCGATCTGCTGTTCTTCCTTCGGCCCACCGTGCTCACCAACACGTCGGTCGACAACGCGCCTGCGCTGGAACAAGTCGACACGCTGCCGAAGGAGCAACGCGAGAGCATCTCCAAAGCCCTGCAGCTTCCGCTCCCTTCCAACTGAACATGGCCGCCCCTATCGTCGCGACGCCTGATTTTCTGCGCGACTGGCCCGATGCGGACCAGTTGCGCCAACTGCTCGAAGCCCCGCGCGGCGACCGGCAGGAATTGCTCGCCGTCTTTCGCCAGGCCGATTCCGCCGCGATTCTGCCGTTTCTCGCGTCCGCCACCGGTCTGCCGATCGCAACCGGTCTCACCGCCGACACCGATGCCGTGGCCGCCCTCCCCGCGCGTCTCGTGCACGATTATCAGATCCTGCCAATTCGCTCCGCCCCCGCTGCCACCAATGAAACGGCGCCGGTCAACGCGCCGTTGAATCTCGCCACCGCGTGGCCGCCGGACGATGAGATGCGCGACTGGATCGCCACTTTCACGCCGCGGCGCATCCGATGGCACCTCGCTCCCGCCGACCGCCTGCGCCAGCTCGTCATCGAAAACTATGGCGTGGGCGCCGGTTCGATTGAGGACAGCGACGAACCCGATACCTTTGCCAGCGGCCAGTCGCTCAACATCGAGGCCGATGCCGATGCCGCCGTCGTGCGCTTCGTGCGAGACATCATCGGCCAGGCCGTCGAGGACGGCGCCACCGACATCCACTTCGAACCGCAGGAAGGCCAGCTCCGCATCCGCTACCGCGTCGACGGCCTGCTCGTGCCGGTGTCGGTGCCGGAAAACCTTCTGCGATATCAGGACGCCATCATTTCGCGCCTCAAGATCATGGCGCGGCTCAACATCTCGGAAAAACGCCTGCCGCAGGACGGCCGCATCAATTTCCGCGCCGGCGAGAACACCCTCGATATCCGCGTCTCCACCATTCCCACGATCTATGCCGAGAGCGTGAGTCTTCGTCTCCTCAATCAGAAGAGGGAGGCCTACACGATGGAACGCCTCGGCATGGACGCCGATGAACAGGCGCAGATCACCAAGATCCTCGATTACCCACACGGCATCGTGCTCGTCACTGGTCCGACCGGTTCCGGTAAATCGACCTCGCTCAACGCCTTTCTCCGCAAGATCAACTCAACCGATCTGCGCATCGTCACGGTTGAGGACCCTATCGAATACGAAGTGCCCGGGGCCAACCAGATGCAGGTGCGGCCCGAAATCGGCCTCACCTTTGCCAGCGCCCTGCGCCATGTGCTGCGGCAGGATCCCGACGTCATCATGGTCGGTGAAATCCGCGACCGCGAAACCGCCGACATCGCCATTCGCGCCTCGCTCACCGGTCACTTGGTTTTCTCCACGCTGCACACCAACGACGCGCCCGGTGCCATCACCCGCCTTGTCGACATGGGCATCGAACCCTTCCTCGTTGCCTCGGCGATCGAATTGGTCATCGCCCAGCGCCTCGTCCGCCGACTCTGCGTGGACTGTGCGAGCCGCACGCCGATCAGTCCGGTGAAGTTGCGCGACACCCTCGCCATTCTCGGCCTCGATCCGTCGCTCGCCGAAGGCGTGACCGAGGTGCCCCATCCCGTAGGTTGCGAACGTTGTCGCGGCACCGGCTACCGCGGGCGCATCGGTCTCTTTGAAATCTTCAAACCCGACGACTCAGTCCACGACCTCATCGTTCAACGCGGGTCCACCCGCACGCTCGCCAAGGCCGCGCGCGACCACGGCATGCGCACGTTGGAGCACTCCGGTTGGACCAAAGTGATGGCCGGTCACACCACCTTGGACGAAGTGCTGCGGGTCATCACGGTGGCCGAAAAATGAGCCGACGATTCCGCTGATGCCCCGCTTCGCCTACACAGCTCGTTCTTCCAGTGGCCAGAGTGTTGAGGCCGCCCTCGACGCCCCGAACCGCAAGGACGCAGCCCGTCTGCTCGCTGCGCGGGGTCTGCAACCCGTGCGTCTGGAAGAAGTCGCCGAAGCCACGCCCGGTCGCAAAGCCAGTGCTTCCGCCAGCGTCATCGCCGAACCCGTCGCAACGGCACGCGACGCCAAACTTGCGCCCGATCTCCAGCTCCCCTTTCTGCAGGCGCTCTCCGAGTTGATTGGCAGTGGCATGCCCGCCGGCGAAGCCGTGCGGCTGCTCGGGCAACGGCTGCAAGAAAAACGCCTGCGCGCACTCTGCGCGGCGCTGTGGGAACGACTGAGCGAGGGCCTGCCCCTGTCGCAGGCGCTTGAGTCGATGCCGGGTGTGTTCAGCGGACACGCCGTCAACCTCATCGCCGCCGGCGAGGCCACGGGCAATTTGCGCGAGGTGCTCCAACGCCTCATCTCCCATTACACGGTGCAACGCGAAATGCGGCGCCAGCTCACAACCGCCCTCGCCTACCCGCTCTTCATCTGCACGGTCGCGATCGGTGTCATCCTGTTTTTCATTTTCTTCCTGCTGCCGCGGCTGCAAACCCTGCTCTCGTCGCTCGGCGGCAAACTCCCGTGGTCCACGCGCCTGCTGGTCGGGATATCCGACTTCCTCCTGCACTACGGCCTGTTCGTCGTCATCGCCGCGGTCTTCGCCGCAGTGGTCTTCTGGCGCTGGCGCAAATCGCCCGGCGGCCGCGACACAACCGACAGGCTGGTGCTGTCGGTGCCCGTGGCCGGACCCTTCGTCATCGCCTCCACCATCCACAACTTCAGTTCCACCCTCGCCGTGTTGCTCGAGAATGGCGTGACCACCGCCGAGGCCCTGCGCATGACAGAGCGCACCATCGCCAACAATGCGCTGCGAGACGCCTTTCGCGATGCCACCGACCGCGTGCTCGAGGGCGAGAGCCTTTCCAACTCTCTCGCGAAGACGGGGTGTTTTCCCCCGTTGGTGATCGACCGGCTCGCCGTCGGCGAAAGCACCGGCCAGCTCGGACCCAGCCTCCGCGCCATCGCGCAAACCTTTCAGGAGGACATTTCCCGGCAGGTCCAAATGATCACGCAATTGATTTCCAGTGGCGTGCTGCTCTTCGCGTTCAGCTTCGTGGCCTTTATCGCCTACGCGATTGTCTCCGCCGTCTTCCAAGTCAGCGCGAGTTTCAAGTTCTGAGCTGCACCCGCCGGTCGGCAAAGAGGGGGATCCCCACTCTGCCGAAGGGGAAAACCCAGGTGTCGCACTGGAAAACGCTGTCCAACTCCATTGCGAAACCGATCACCAGCGGAGAATTGCCGGAAAATGTCTCAGGCGAATCGCGGGGCGAGCGCGCCGTGCAGTTCGCGGACGAGGCGCTCGGTCGTCGGCCAGTCGAGGCAGCCATCGGTGATGGAAATGCCGTAACGGAGTGGTTCCTTTGACCGGGGGAAGGCTTGGTTGCCCGCACCGAGATTGCTCTCGATCATCGCGCCCATGATCGACGTGTTGCCGGCCGCGAGCTGGGCGAGGAGTTCGCGCAACACCTCGGGCTGGCGCTCGGGTTGCTTGGCCGAGTTGTCATGCGAGCAATCCACGAGGATGGCCTGCGGCAAACCGGCGTTGACAAGGAGCTTCTCGGCCCGGGCAACGTGATCCGAGGAGTAGTTCGGACCGGAGGAGCCTCCACGGAGGACAACGTGACAGTCTTGATTGCCCCGGGTGATAATGGCAGAGGCGGAACCATCGAGGTTAATGCCAAGGAAGGCGTGCGGGTGTCCTGCCGCTTTGATCGCATTGATGGCGGTCGCAATGGAACCGTCGGTGCCGTTCTTGAACCCGAGCGGCATCGAAAGGCCCGAGGCCATCTGGCGGTGCGTCTGCGATTCCGCGGTGCGGGCGCCGATGGCACCCCAGCAGACGAGGTCGGCGACGTATTGCGGGGTGATGGGATCGAGAAACTCGGTGGCGGTCGGCAGGCCGAGGTCGAGCACGTCGCGCAGGAAGGTGCGGCCGAGGCGCAGGCCGGCCGCGATGTCGTGCGAGCCGTCAAGGTGCGGATCCATCACGAGGCCCTTCCAGCCGACCGTGGTGCGCGGTTTCTCAAAGTAAACGCGCATCACAACCATCACCCGGTCGGATACTTCACGCGCCAGGCTCGCGAGGCGACGGGCGTATTCGCGACCCGCTTCGAGGTCGTGAATGGAACAGGGACCGATGATCAACAGGAAGCGTTTGTCGTCGGTGAAGATGAGCCGATGGATTTCGCGGCGGGCTTGGGTGACAAAATCCGCCTGCGTGTCGGTCTTGGGCAATTCCCTCAGCAGCGCAGCCGGTGAGGGCAGCGCGCGGGTTTCGACAACATTGATGTCCGATGTCTTCTGCATGAAGTGCCAGAGTGGACGGAGGAAGGGCCATGCGGCAAGTTTCGCTTCAGTGATGACAGGTTTGAGCGGCGGACGAAACGCCTTGCTGTAGGCTTTCAGTTCAGCGCGAGTCCCGGGTTCTGTGCCGCATCTGAGTGTCGGGATAGTCGGCAACCACTAATGGCCACTAATTGACACTGATGATCTATCCATCCGAAATCGGCAATCAGGATAGCGATGGAGAGCATCGCGAG
>CAMTVF010000054.1:0-34012 GCA_947085115.1 uncultured Opitutaceae bacterium
CCAGATCCTCGCGCACACGAAGCTCCTCGGCCCGAAGCAGACCGACGAGATCAGCTTCACCGCGCCGACCGAGCCGGGCGAGTATCCCTTCCTCTGCTCGTTTCCCGCGCACTACGTCGCCGGCATGCGCGGCGTGCTCGTTGTGAAGTAAGCAGCAGTTGAACGCGGAGCTACCCGAGGCTCCCTTTTCCCTTTGGGGCCGGTCTCAGACCGGCCCTATTTTTTTGGCCACCAAACGTAGAGGAAGAGGTAAATCAGCACCCCCGTGATGCTGACGTAATACCAAATCGGGTAGGTGATGCGAGCCCAGCGCTTGTGGGTGGAGTAGTCGCCTTTGAGCGCGAGCCAGAACGTGCGCGGCACAAGGAACGCGATCGCGATGGCAAGCAGGATGTGCGAGATCAGCATCACATAATACACGGTCCGGATCGCGCCGGTGCCTCCGAATTCCGAGTGCATGCCTTGCACGAGGTATTTGTGCGTCACGTAGCCGATGAGGAAAACCATCGAGACCACGAAGGCCAAAATCATCGCGGTGCGGTGGGATTCGCGCTTGCCCTGTTTGATGAACACGAAGCCAACCGTCATGAGGACCGTGGCGATCGCATTGAGGACGGCATTGATTGTCGGAATATCGCTGATTTCCATGGATGAAAGGCCGGAAGTTCGCCCGGCGGCGTGTTACAGTTTGAACCAAAAACGATCGGCGACGAGCAGGCCGAGCAGCAGCGGCAAGTAGGCCAGCGACGTGTGAAAGAGTTTGCGGGCCTCGGTCTCGCGAGTGGCAGGATTGAGGAAATGGAACGCGCGAATCAAGATCCACAAACCCAGGGCAAATGCCCCGGCGAAGTAATACCACGAACAATAACCGAGCAGTGTCGGCGAAATCCCCGCCACCAACAGGAACGCGCTCCAGATAACGCTCCGGCGGGCCACCTTGGTTCCGCTGGGATCCACCACCGACAGCATCGGCATGCCTGCGGCGGCATAGTCATGCCGGTAAGTCCACGCCAAGGCGAAGAAGTGTGGCATCTGCCAGGTATAGAGCACAAGGAAAAGCGCCCAGCCCAACTCCGGATTGGAGCGTCCCGCTGCGGCCCAACCTATCATCGGCGGCAAAGCGCCGCTAATCGCGCCCAGTTCCGTTGACCAACGCGACCAACGCTTGGCGGGGGTGTAGATGGCGAGATAAGCGACGATGGTCGCGAGCGCCAGAAACGCGGACATCCCATTCACCGTCTTGAACAGCACGGCGAGACCGGTGACGCAGAGCGCCCACCCAAGCACGAAAGCCGAACCCGGTTGCACCGCTCCGATCGGCAAGGGCCGGCCCGCCGTGCGCTTCATCTTGGCGTCGGTGTCAGCCTCCATCCACTGGTTCAGCGCCGCCACACCCGCCGCGCAAAGTCCGGTGCCGACCACCAGCAGGAGGGTGCGGTTCCATTCCCAATTTGGCACCGCCGCCAAATAGCCAACGAGAGCCGTGATGACGGAAAGCAAACTCAGCCGCGGCTTCGTCAATTCGAGGTAATGCCGCCAGTTAGCCTGCGGGGCGGAGATGGATGCTGACGGAGGGGTAGACTGGCCCGGGGTCATGCGCGAGGGGGTGCGAGACCGTCAATTGACGCTCGGGACGTGAAAAAAACAACGAGGAAAGTTGTCGCCAGCGTGAGTGCTCCGATAATCACGTGGGCCGTGGTGATGTAAGCATCGCGACTGGTCCAAATGATCTTGGCGCCGAGAAAAATTTGCACGACGAGCAAACCCACGAGTCCGAGTCCGAGCCAGCGCAGGAGCGGCGCCACGGCAGCGTCGCGCCACAAGCTGCGCACGTAAAGCCCGATGACTGCCGAAAGCACGATGGCCATGAAACGATGCGCGAAATGCAGCCCCACTCGAAAATCCCACAGCGGTGGAAGGACGGCCCCTTCGGCCGTCGACCACGGAAAGAACGGAATTGCGAGCCCGGCGTTATTGTGGCGCATTGCCGTTGCGATCCAAAGCTGGGTCAACAAGAGAAAGAGAGACCAGAAGCCGAGTCGTTGGGTGGAATCCGACGTCGGCCCATGCAGACCGCCCGCGCGCTCGATCCAAGTGCGAGACAGTCCGGCCGCGATGGCGAACAACACGCATACGAACACTTGCGCGAGCACGCCATGAGGGATCCGCAGCATTTGCCCCAGGGTCATGTCGAAGCCGGGCACAGCCAATGCATCGAGCAAGACGCGCTTCCCGCCGATCAGGCCTTGGATAATGACGATAGCGAGCGCCCACCAGCCGAGCCGCCGCAGCCAGGCGCGCTCCTCGCGCCGCCAAAGCCACACGGCCAGTCCGATTGTGATCAGGCCCATCATCACGCCGCTCAGGCGATGCGAGTGTTCCGCAAACATCGCGACATCGGTCAACCAGCCCTCCGGATTGACCGAACCGTTGGAGAGCGGCCAATCGGGGAATGCCATGCCAGCTCCGATACTGGTGGTAAATGCGCCTAGCGTAACCAAGACAAACACCCACACGCTTCCCAATGTGGCGAACCACGCGAGAGCTGGTTGATAGGTTGGTTTGCGATTCATCAGGTGAAAGTGAAAAGAGGAAAGGCGAAATGATACTTCAGACGATTGGGACGCAAACCTTTTGACAATTGGCCGCTTTGGCAAATGGGTCAGGGGAATGAACCTGAGATATTCGATCGCTGTTCGAGTCGCCGCGAGCACGCTAATACCCCTGCTGCTGGCGATCGGGTGCGGGCGCCAAACCAGCGAACCGACGACTCAGGTGCCATCGGTTCCGGGGGAGAGTCGTTACCGCCTCACGGGTGAGGTGCTCAGCGTTGATCGCGAACGCAAGGTAATGGTGGTCACGCACGACGAAATTCCGGATTACATGCCTGCCATGACGATGGAGTTCTTCGTTGCCCCCGGGGATTTGGAAATTGCGAAGGAGGGCCAGCGCATTCGGGCCGAACTCGTGGAGCGCAAGGGTGCCTACTATCTCGAAAAAATCTGGCCGGACGACACGTTGACGGTGCGGGCGCTCGACGCCGCGACCAAGGCCTTGGCCCAAGATACGGCAACGCGCGGTCGGGGAGTTTATCGCGAAATCGGGGAAACGGCCCCGGACTTCACGCTGCTCGACCAGGAAGGGCGCACGATTACGGCGACACGGTTTCGCGGAAAAAAAGTGCTGTTGAATTTCATCTTCACCCGCTGCCCGATTGCGACGATGTGTCCGGCGGCGACGCAGAAGATGTCGGAGATGCAAATGGCGGCAAAGCAGGCGGGAATCACCGACGTGGAATTTGTCTCGGTGTCACTTGATCCGGAATATGATACCCCCGGCGTGCTGAGGGAATATGCAGACCTGCGCGGCCTCGATCTGTCCAACTGGTCGTTTCTCACCGGGCCCGATGCCGCCGTGCGGCACCTGCTCGCCCAGATGGGAATCCTGCGCGAATTCGAAGGCGCGACGATCAAACACAATCTCGCCACCGTGCTGATCGACCCGGCCGGCCGGATCATCCACCGCGTGGACGGCAGTCGTTGGGACACGCAGGAATTTCTCTCCAAGCTGCAACCCTGACATGGAAACCGCGCGAACCAAGGCCTCCCGGCAACAATTTCGCAGCGTCGGGCTGATTACCGCCGCCGCGCTCGGGCTTTACTTGCTCATGCGTTGGATACCGGTCGGCTCGGACCTCAACCACATGGATTTCCGGGTCTCCGATGGGAAAGGAGTGATTGAGTTCTGCGATCCGAACAGTCCCCAATTCATCCCGGTCCTCGCGGTAAGATCGCCGGTGCAATTGACCTTGAAGAGCGAGGGCGAGCTCTCGCCCGGCCGGTCTGCGCTGTTCACCTTGACCATGACCACCGCCAACGGGAAACCGATTGGCCCGGCGGACTTGTTGGTGGCACATGAGCGCAAGTTGCACCTGCTGATCGTCGATCCGACGCTGAATGATTACCAGCACCTGCATCCGGAACCGGGGGCGCGAGCCGGGGAATGGGTGTTCAGAATGGTGCCAAGCCGGGCGGGCACGTATCGTGTTTTTGCCGATTTCACTCCAGCCGCGACGGCGCGGGGACTGTATGCGTCGGTTGATTTTGTCGTTCCGGGTGATGTGGCGCGGGTGACGCGGAGCACGAACAGCCTGTGGCAGGCGGGGGGATTTGACTTTGAATTGATGACGCCGCTTTACTTTCGTGCGGGCATTGCCGCGGAATTGAAATTCAAGATCGAAAGCCCGGGCACGACCAAGATTCCCGTGCCGCTGCAGCCGGTCATGGGTGCATTCGCGCATCTGGTCGCTTTTGACGAGGCTCGGTCGGGCTTCGCCCATTTGCATCCGGAGCAGGCTGATCTCAGCAAGCCGCCAGACGCGTTCCAACCACAGCTTTCGTTTAAGGTGACGATTCCCCAATCCGGTCGGTATGTAATCTGGGCGCAGGTGAATCTGGGCGGGCGCGAAATTTTCGCACCGTTTTGGGTCGAGGTCCTTCCGTAAGCGGAGGATCGTCCGGTGCCCTCAACCGTCGCCGCTCAGGAGCGCGGCTTGCGGGCGAGCGGATGGCACAGACTGGAAATCGCACCGCCTTTGGGATTGGCGGCTAGAGATACCTCGCCGCCGAGGCTTCGGATCGAATGACGGGCGACGGTCAGGCCCATGCCGACTCCGACGGTGTGCTTGGAGCTGATAAACGGCTCGAAAACGTGATCGCGAATCTCGTCTTGCAGACCCTGACCGTTGTCTTCGACGTGGACGACGAGTTGCGGGCCGCCTTCACTCGTCTCGAGGATTTCGGTGCGCAGGGTGATGGGGCGTTTCTCATCGGGCGCATCGAGGTAGCTTTCCCAAGCATTGATCAGCAACTTCGCGAGTGAGTCTTCGAAGACTTCGACATTTGTTTCGAAGGCGATGTCGCCGAGTGGATTCTCGATCGTGACGGGTTGATCGATCCGTTGCTCGGCCTGGTAACGTTGAACACTGCCCTCAAGCAAACGGGACAACTCGTTGCGGGTCAGCGCGGGCTTGTTTTTCACGACGAGGTTGGTGAGCTGCTTAATGATAAGGACAATGCGATTGACGGCATCCTCAAGATGGCGGGCGTTTTTCTTCACCAGCTCCGGCTTCTCGTGGTAGGCCGAGATGAGCTCGACGTAGCCGATCACAACACCCAGAAGATTGTTCAGATTATGCGCGATGCCTTGAGTGACCGCACCCAACGCCGCCGAGCGACGGGATTCACCGAGGCGCCGTTGCAACTCCAGCAACTCGCGATTCATGTGGACGAAACGCAGCTGCGTTTGCACGCGGGCCAGGGTTTCGTCGAGATCGATGGGTTTGGTGATGTAATCGACGGCCCCAACACCCAAGCCCTCGATTTTGCCCTCTTTCGAAGAGCGGGCAGTGATGAAAATGATTGGAATGATCTTGGTTGCCGGATCACTCTGCAGGCGTTGGCAAACCTCGATGCCGTCCATGTCGGGCATCATCACGTCGAGGAGGATCAAGTCGGGCATGTCCACCGCCACGTGATCCAGCGCCTCCAAACCGGAGTAAGCGGCCGAAACCTCCATTCCTTCACGCTCGAGCTTTCGCTTCAGGAGCTGAACGTTGATGGGTTGATCGTCGACGACGAGAATCTTTGGAGCGGCCATAGCAGGAGGGACTTGCGCAGAAAACAGGCACCGCAAGGAGTAGGCAAGCCCCGCTTTCGCCTAGAGGCGCTGGCGAATGATCTCGAGAGCACGGGTGATGCCTGTCTGGGCCAGCGGAGAGAGAGGGCTCCCGGGGGCGAAGTCGGCGCCGGGCACGATCAATTGCCAGGCTTGGGGAGTCCGGCCGAAGACAACTGTCGTCAACGCGAGCAAGGCTGCCGGGGTGAGGGCGTGATTGAGCGAACCTGCGTTTTCACCTGCCGGGGTGACTGGAAGCAGGATTACTTGGTCGACGCTGAGTGCCGCGTCCACGAAGATCACGTCATCGGCGGTTGCCAGATCGGCGGCGAGCTCGGGCGTGAGCTCATGGCGCGCGAGCGCGAGGACGCCGGGCACGGCCCAGTCGGCGACGTGCTGGGCGATGAGCTGGCCGAGGCCGTCGTCGCCGAAGAGGGTGTTGCCGTAGCCGAGGACGAGCAGGCGGGCGCGAAGGGCGGCAGGCGGATGCGGATGTTCGGGGGCGATCATCGCGCGCTAGTCGCGGGCGACGGTGTTGAGGATCGCGCCGGTGGGCGAGACGAGTTGGATGAGGAGCGGCATCTTGCCGACGGCGTGCGTCGAGCAGCTCAGGCATGGATCGTAGCAGCGGATGCCGTGCTCGACGCGGTTGAGCAGCGGTTCGGGGATCTCGGTCGAGCCGGGCTGGATGTAAGCGCGCGCGATCTGGGCGACGGTGCGGTTCATCGCGAGGTTGTTGTGCCCGGTGGCGATGATGAGGTTCACCTTGGTCAGCAACCCGTGCTCATCGACCCAGTATTCGTGGAAGAGCGTGCCGCGCGGGGCCTCGCTCACGCCGACGCCGTGCAGGTGGTTGATGCCGGCGTCGGAGCGGATGTGATCGCGCAACAGGTCGGAGTCGTCGACATAGAGCTCGATGCGCTCGAGGGCGGCGACGATCTCGATCAGCCGGGCATAATGGTAGAGGAAGGACGAAGTCACGGCACCGCGGCCAAAGGTCCGGAAATTCGCCAGCTCGGCGTCGGCCTTGGGCGTGCCGATCGTCGTGCAGACGTTGAGGCGCGCGAGCGGACCGACGCGATACATGCCGGCCTGCGGACCGAGCAACTTGTAGTAAGGCGACTTGAGGTAGGACGACGTCTGCACCTGCTCGGCGATGAGCGAGGCGTAGGTCTTGGGCTCGATCTGGTCCTGCACGATCTGGCCGGCGCTGTCGGTGAAGCGCAGCTTGCCGCCGTGGTGCTCCCACTCGCCGCGCGGACCCACGAGGCCCATGAACATCGACGGGAAGTTGCCGTAGCTCTCGATCTCTCTCGCGTGCGTCTCGAGCACGCGTTTGAAGAGGTCGAGGCCGATCTGCGTCGTGGCGAAGGACTCGGGGAGCCAGGCTCTGATCTTGTCGAGCGTGGCGTGATCGACACCGCTGCGCACGCCGCCGGGGACGGCCCAGCCGGGGTGGATTTTTTTGCCACCGAGCAGCTCGATGATTTCCTGGCCGAACTGGCGCAGGCGGATGCCGGCGCGGGCGAGCTCGGGTTTTTGCGCGGCGAGGCCGAAGACGTTGCGCTGCGCGGGCGCGGTGTCCCAGCCGAGCAGGAAGTCCGGCGCGCTGAGGTGGAAGAAACTCAGCGCGTGGCTCTGCACAATCTGGCCGAGGTTCATCAGGCGGCGCAGCTTGTCGGCGGCGGTGGGCACGCGGACGGCGAGGATGGCGTCGCCGGCCTTGGCGGAGGCGAGCAGGTGCGAGACCGGGCAGATGCCGCAGATGCGCGCGGTGATGCCGGGCATCTCGGCGAGCGGGCGGCCTTCGCAGAATTTTTCGAAGCCGCGGAATTCCGTCACGTGGAACTCGGCGTCGGAGACGCAGCCGGAATCGTCGAGCCGGATGCTGATCTTCGCGTGACCTTCGATGCGGGTGACGGGATCGATGACAATGCGACGGGTCATGTAGCAGGTGGGCGGGTCGGCGGGCGCGAGGCGCTCAACCGAATTTCAGTTGGGAACCGCTGAGCGCGGGCGCGGCGTCGAGGAGGTGGAGGAGGAGGGCCTTGATGCGGTCGGCCGGGGGCGGGCAGCCGGGCAGGCAGTGGTCGACCTGGATGAGCTGGTGCAACGGCACGACCTTGGGCAGCAGCGGCGGCAGGATGCCGTCGAGCGTGGGCTTCACGGGATTGGTTTCCGCGGCCTCGACGTAGGCGCGCTGGAGGACGTTGTCGGCGTTCTTCGCGCCGAGGACGTTGCGCATCGCGGGAACGTTGGCCGTGACGGCACAATCGCCGAACGACACGACGATCCTCGTGCGCGCGCGGATCTGGTGCGCGAGTTCGACGTGGTCGACGTTGCAGATCGCGCCCTCGACGAGGCAGAGGTCGACGTTCTCGGGATAGGTTTTGAGGTCGGCGATCGGGCTGTAGACCACCTCGACGCGGCCGGCGAGTTCGAGGAGGAACTCGTCGAGGTCGAGGAAGGACATGTGGCAGCCGGCGCAACCGCCGAGCCAGACGGAGGCGAATCTCAGGCGTTCCATTGTTGTTTCTCCCGGGCGGTGACGATGAATTCGAGGCGCGAGCGGTCGCGGACCATCTCGCCGGCAGAGGCGCCGCGGTAGAAGAGTGCGCCGGTGGGGCAGCTCATGACGCACTTGCCGCACGAGGTGCAGGTGTCGGCGTCGGCCCACGGCTGGCGGAGATCGGTGATGACCTCGCACTTGGCGCCGCGGCCGGCGACGTTCTTGGTGCCGGCGCCTTCGATGTGCCAGCAGACGCGGACGCAACGCGTGCAGAGGATGCAGCGGTTGTGGTCCATGCCGTAGAGCGCGTGCGACTGGTCGACGGGCCAGCGCGGCGCCTGGTAGTCGTAGCGCACGTGGTCCATGCCGCAGTCGGCGGCGAGCGACTGGAGCTCGCAATGGCCGTTGGACACGCAGACGGCGCACACGTGGTTGCGCTCGGCGAAGAGGAGTTCGAGCATGAGCTTGCGGTAGTGGCGCAATTTCGGCGTGTCGGTGTGGATGTCCATGCCCTCGCGCACGCGCGTGGTGCAGGCGGGCAGGAGCTTGTTGTTGCCGGTGACCTCGACGAGGCAGAGGCGGCAGGCGCCGACGTCGTAGACGCCGTCGAGGTGGCAGAGCGTCGGCAGCTTGATGCCGGCCTCGGTGCAGGCCTGGAGGATCGTCGCGTCTTCCTGCGCGGAGACTTGGCGTCCGTCAATGGTGAGGGTTTTGACAGCCATTCGGTTGATGGGTCAGCGGCGGGTGGTGGTGGATTCGGGCCGCAGGAGGGCCTCGTATTCCTCGCGGAAGAAGCGCAGGGTGCTCAACACGGGGTTGGGGGCCGTCTGGCCGAGGCCGCAGAGGCTGGTGTTTTTCACCATGTCGCAAAGCTCCTCGAGTTGGGCGAGGTCTGCGGCGGTGGCGCGGCGCTCGATGATCTTGGCCAGCAGCTGGTGCATTTGCACCGTGCCCGCGCGGCAGGGGATGCATTTCCCGCACGACTCATCCATGCAGAACTCCATGAAGTAGCGGGCGACGTCCACCATGTCGGTGGTGTCGTCCATCACGATCATGCCGCCGGAGCCCATGATCGAGCCGAGGGCGGCGAGGGATTCATAGTCGACGGGCGTGTCGAGGTGCCGGACAGGGATGCAGCCGCCGGAGGGGCCGCCAGTCTGCACGGCCTTGATTGTGTGGCCGTCGGGGGCGCCGCCGCCCATCTCGTCGACAATGGTGCGCAGCGGTGTGCCCATGGGAACCTCGATGAGGCCGGTGCGGCGGATCTTTCCGGCGAGGGCGAAAACCTTCGTGCCCTTGCTTTTCGCCGTGCCAATCCCGGCGAACCAATCGGCGCCGTTGCGGAAGATGGGTGGGACGTTGGCGAATGTCTCCACGTTGTTGATGAGCGTGGGGCAGCCCCCAAGGCCGCTCTCGGCGGGGAAGGGGGGGCGCGGGCGGGGCTGCCCGCGCTTGCCCTCGATGGAGGCCATGAGGGCCGTTTCCTCGCCGCACACGAAGGCGCCGGCGCCGATGCGGACCTCGGTGTTGAAGTCGAACGGTGAGTCAAAGATGCCGGAACCGAGCACACCAATTTGCTTGGCCTGTTTGATAGCCGCCTGGAGTCGGCTGATCGCCAGCGGATATTCGGCGCGCACGTAGATGTAGCCGTGTGATGCATTGACGGCCAAGGCCGCGATGGCCATTCCCTCGAGCACGCTGTGCGGGTCGCTCTCGAGAACGGAGCGGTCCATGAACGCGCCCGGATCGCCCTCGTCGGCGTTGCAGACGACGTATTTTTTATCCCCGGCGGACTTGGCCACGGTGTCCCACTTGAGGCCGGTGGGGAATCCGGCGCCGCCGCGACCGCGGAGTCCGCTGCGGATCATCGTGTCCACAGCCTCGGGGGGCGTCATCTCTGTGAGAGACTTGTGGAGGGCCTGGTAGCCGTCGGCGACGATGTAGCTCTCGATGCGCTCGGGGTCGATGATGCCGCTGTTGGCGAGGACGATTGTCCTCTGGTTGGCGAAGAACGGTGTCCCCGACGGATTGAGGCCGATCTTGTCCGCGCCCTGCTGCAAGGCGGCGACCAGACCGGCGGCGGTTTCGGGAGAGACCTTTTCGAACAGGATGCCGGAGGGGTCGGCCTGCACGAGCGGGCCCTGGGAGCAGAGGCGCAGGCAGCCGACACTGCGGACTTCGATCTGGTCGGAAAGGCCGGCGGCAAGCACGGCCTGCTCCATCTGCTGTCTGACGGCGGCCGAGCCGGAGGAGTGGCAGCTGGCGGCCGTGCAGCAGCGCAAGGTGAAGGGCTTGCGGGTGGCGATCTCCCTGGCCTTGAGCGCGAGAAGGTCGTTAAGGTCCATGGGGCGTGATCCATGGTTTGAGTTGGGTGATGGCGGTCTCCGGCGTCTGTCGGGCGGCGACCGCGCCGTCATAGACGATGGCCGGCGCGATGCCGCAGGCACCGATGCAACGGGCGGTGACGAGCGAGAGCCTGTTGTCGGGCGTCGTCTCGCCGGCCTTGACGCCGATCTGTTGCGCGATGGCCGCCATGATGCGGTCGGCCCCCTTGACGTAGCAGGCGGTGCCGAGGCAGACGACGCAGGTGTGCTCGCCTTGGGGCTTGAGTCTGAAAAAATGGTAGAAGGTCGCCACTCCGTAAACGCGGCTGGGTGGGAGTTTCAGCGCGCGGGCGATGTGGAGCAGGAGGCCGTCATCGAGGTAACCGAACAGCTCCGAGGCCTTGTGGAGCACCTCGATGAGGGCGTCGCCCCGGAACTGCTGGCGCTTCATGAAGGTGTCGAGGATGACGACGCGCTTGTCTCCAGTGAGGCGCGGTTGGGCGGCGGCCTGTTTCTTGCGTTCGAGTCGGCGGCGGGCTTCGGCAACGAGCATGGTCGGGGGGGCGATCCAGGGCTCGGCGCGCCATCCGTGTGGGCGGCTTCCTCCGGGATCGGCCTGTTTTTGGCTGGCGTCAGAATAGCACCGCCGCCGCCGTGAGACTGTTCGTCAATTGCGCTAAATGGATCGTCGCTTGTTGAGCAATTTTTGTCACCGCGCGTCGCGACGCCTCGGCGTTTCACTCTTGCAGGCGCGCTTCATCCCTCACCGCACGCCAAATGGCGCGCAGTGTGAGGTGGGTGTCAAAGTCTCGCGCGAATTCTCTGCGCGAAAGAGCGCTTCCGAATGAGGGAAGGATCAGACCGCAGTCAGATTCTGGCGATGGGCCTTGACCGTGTTTTTCATCAACATGGCGACGGTCATCGGGCCGACGCCGCCGGGCACGGGCGTGATCTTCGAGCACAAGGGGGAAACAGTCGGGAAATGCACGTCGCCGGTGAGGCGGTAGCCGGTCTTGCGAGTCGCGTCGGGCACGCGATTCACACCGACGTCGATGACCACTGCGCCCGGCTTCACCATCTCGGCGGTGACGAACTCGGCCTTGCCGATCGCCGCGATGAGCACGTCGGCTTGGCGGGTAATGGCGGGGAGATTGGCCGTCTGCGAATGGCAGACGGTGACGGTGGCGTTGGCCCACTCCTTGCGCTGCATCGCCAGCAAGGCCGCTGGTTTTCCGACGATGAGACTGCGACCGAGGACGACGACATGCTTGCCAGTGAGTTTCACTCCGGCGCGCTGCAACAGTTCCATGATTCCTGCCGGAGTGCAGGCGACGAACCCGGTTTCGTCTTCCTGAGCGAGTTTGCCGAGATTGAGCGTATGAAATCCGTCGACGTCTTTGTGGGCGGCGATGCGGCGGAATACAGCGATCTCCGATATTCCCTTGGGCAGCGGCGATTGCACGAGGATGCCATCAACCGTCTCGTCGGCGTTGAGGCCATCGATAACGGCGCAAAGCTCGTTCTGGGTGATCGTGGCGGGCTGCAGAAGGAGCCGGCTTTCCATGCCGATCTCGGCCGCGGTCGCCTGTTTCTTTTTCACGTAGGAGACTGACGCCGGATCGTCGCCCACCCGCACGAGAGCGATGCAGGGTTTACGGCCGCTGAAAGTGCCGACTTCGGCTTTCAGCTCAGCAATGATGGATGCGGCTACTTGGTTTCCGTCGATGATGTCCATGGGAGAAAAAAGAAGCCGGCCTGAGGGCCGGCTCAATGGGAGGGTGGCTTACTTCGCTTGCATCGACTCGGCGATGACGACGAGGTCTTTGCCGTCGACGGTGTTTCGCACCGTGCCTGTGATCGTCACGATCTTGTCGAGAAACGAATCGATGCGGCCCGTGAGCACCAATCGCTTGGTGTCGACGTAGGCAAATCGGCGACCGCTCAAATCGGTCAGTTGATAATCGTAAGGCGGGTTGGGATTGATGAGCGCACGGCGCGCGATCACGAGTGTGCCACTAAACAGACGCGGCAGATCCGCCCTGTTACCCGACGGCACGGCGCGGCCGATGGCGTTGCTCGCGGCGGCAGCTGGCGGGACAGAGGGGCTGGCGATTTGTGCAATGGCGCTTTCAGCGGGGCGATTTGCCATTTGGCCGACGGCGATGAATCCTTCGAGCTGTTTCGTGACCTTGATCTGGCAATAGTCGCCGCGCAGACCGGTGATTTCAATTTGGTCGGTCTTCTGGGCAACGGTAAGAACGGGCGCGGTCGTGCTCGGGGCGGTCACGAGATTGGCCCCTTCGCGCACTTCGAGGCTTTTCGAAATATCGCGGCTGTGAACAAACGCTTCAAAGGTGCCGCTAACCAAAATCCGGCGCCACCCGGCTGGCGCGTCGCCCGCCGTTTCGACATTGTCGCCGCGCTTTAGCTGCGTGATGACCGGCGCACTGGCGTCGGCCTGCTGAAACACCGCAGTGTCCGCCGTGAGCGGATCAGCTGAAAGCGAAACGACGGAGAGCGAGAGTGCGAAGAGCGTGATTCTAATCTTCATGGGAGTGTTTCTTGGAAGGCGCGCGCGGACGAGGCGTCGCGAAGAGTTGTGAGAGCTCTTTCGTAGAAAGTTGTTTCACGCCGCGCAAAGGAATTCCTTTCAGCGGCAGCGCGCCGATTTGGTAGCGGCGCAGGCGTTTCACGGGATAGCCGAGGGCGAGAAACAACTGGCGAATCTCGCGTTTCTTGCCGTGGTGCAAGTGCACGTCGAGCGAACTGGAGAGCTTGTCGCGGTTGGGGTTCACGAGCTGGGCGCGCTCCACCTTCAGCTGCTCGCCTTCGACTATGACACCCTTCAGCAATTGACCGAGGCGGCTTGCCGGGAAGGCATCCTCCAGGATGACGTGGTAGCGCTTCACCACCGTGTTCGAAGGGTGCATGAGGCGGTTGGCGAGGTTGCCGTCCGTCGTAAGAATGAGCAGGCCCTCGCTGTCTTTGTCCAAACGGCCGGCGCAAAAGAGTCGAAGCCTGGACCACTCGCGGGGTAGGAGATCGAAAATCGTGCCGTCTACGGCGTGCGGATCACTGTTGCTGCAAACGAGGCCGCGCGGTTTGTGCATCGCGAGCGTGACCTTGGGTTGGGGCGTGCCGCGCAAGGATTTGCCCCGCACGGTCACTTTGTCAGCGGCAGGATCAACTTTCTGGCCCGTTTCGGCGCGCTGTCCGTTGACATAAACCTCTCCGGCCGCAATCAACGTCTCGGCCGCTCGGCGGGAGCAGACGCCGGCGTCGGCGATGAATTTTTGAATACGGACCGGTTCCATGATCGCACGCTGGGCCGGCTCCCAGCGCGCGGCAACAGGAAAGCCAGAGTCGCAAGGCTGTCAGAGGCGGATTTTGACAGGGAACTGACTTGCCAGACTGGTATCTGACTCGGCACAACCGCTCCCCATTACATGCAATTGGAGCCAGTCATCGCCCCCTATTCCAAGGACAACCCGTTTCCTGCCCTCCTCACCGAGAACCGGCAGCTGAGCAAACCCGGATCATCCAAGGATACCCGGCATTTTGTGATCAACCTCGCCGGGAGTGGCATGACCTACCGGGCGGGTGACTCCCTCGCAGTTTTCCCGACCAACCATCCTGATCTGGTTGAGGAGATTTTGCAGCGATTGAACGCAACGGGCGACGAACTGGTCGCCCCTGCCATGCTGAGACTCGCCGTGCCAATTTCATTGCGCGAAGCATTGTTCAGGCGCTTGGCGCTTGCGGGTCCGACCCGGAAGATCATCGAGACCATTGCCCGCAAAGCCACCGATGCGAACGAGAAGGCGAAACTCGCCGCACTCCTGGCCCCCGAGGCAAAGGAGCAGCTCGCGCAATTCTTGTATGAACGCGAATACGTTGATTTGCTGGCTGAGTTTCCGAGCGCTCAACTGACGCCGCAGGAATTGGTGGATCATTTGCGGAAGTTGATGCCGCGCCTCTATTCGGTCGCTTCGTCCGGCAAGGTATTCCCCGATGAGGCGCATCTCACCGTCGCCATCGTGCGTTATGAGACGAACGGCCGCAAGCGGACCGGCGTGTGCTCGAGTTTCATGGCCGACCGGGTGGTGACTAACCTGACTCCGGTGCCGGTTTTTGTGTCGCACTCGCATTTCACCGTGCCGGAAGACGGGTCGAAGGATATTATCATGGTCGGACCGGGCACGGGCGTGGCACCGTTCCGGGCGTTCATGCAAGAGCGCGTGGCCAACCGTGCAACGGGCCGCAATTGGCTTTTCTTTGGCGATCAAAAGCGCGCGACCGATTTTATTTATGAGGAAGAGTGGGAGGCGTGGCACCAACAGGGTCACCTGGCGCGCTTCGACGTGGCTTTTTCCCGTGACCAAAGAGAGAAAATCTACGTGCAGGACCGGATGCGGGCTGCCGGGGCCGAGTTGTGGGCTTGGCTGCAGAGCGGAGCGCATTTCTACGTCTGCGGTGATGCCAAGCGCATGGCCAAGGATGTCGATGTGGCTCTGCACGGGATTGTGGCGCTCCACGGGAAAATGGACGGTCCGGCCGCAGTGGAATACGTGAGACGCCTCAAGAAGGAACACCGCTACTTGCGCGACGTTTATTGAGTTGAGGGTTGCGGAGCCGGGCGGCGCATGCCACGTAGCTGCGCATAATTCCCCATGAGCCTTACTTACAATAATCGTGTCGCCCTTGTTACCGGTGCCGGTCGCGGCATCGGCAAAGCCATAGCTGAATTGCTTGCCCGGAACGGCGTGACGGTCATTTGCGTGAGCAAGTCGGCGGAAAGCTGCGGCGCCGTTGCCAGCGCGATCGTGGAATCAGGCGGCTTGGCCAAGGCGATGGCCGTGGACGTGGCCGACGGTGCGGCCGTTGCCAAAGCCAGCGCGGACCTGATCGCGGAGTTCGGCCACATCGATATTCTCGTCAATAACGCCGGCATCACAAAGGACGGCCTGCTGTTCCGGATGTCCGAGGACGATTGGAACTCGGTCATGTCGACCAATCTCACGAGCTGTTACCACTGGACGAAGCACATCGGGCGACCGATGACCCAGAAGCGCTGGGGTCGCATCGTAAATATCACCTCCGTTGTTGGGCTGATGGGCAATGCCGGGCAGGCTAACTATTGCGCGGCCAAGGCCGGCATGATCGGCCTCACCAAGTCGATTGCCAAGGAATTCGCGGCGCGCAACGTGACCTGCAACGCGGTCGCGCCTGGATTCATCAAGACCGATATGACGGCGGGATTGCCGAGCGAGGCAGGAGACAAACTGCTGTCGATCATCCCGCTTAAGCGCCTCGGCGAGGCCGCCGACATCGCACACATGACCGCTTATCTCTGTTCTGAAGAGGCGGGCTACATTACCGGTCAGGTTTTTACCGTTGACGGCGGCATGGTGATGTGATGCCAGTTACGGCAAGTTTCCTCTCATTTCTACTTCAAACATGGCCGACCAGAAAACCATCGAACAACGCGTCAAGCAAATCATCGTTAACCAGCTGAATGTTAACGAAGAGCAAATCACTCGTGAGGCTTCGTTCCTCGACGACCTCGGCGCTGATTCCCTCGACACGGTCGAGCTGATCATGGCCTTCGAGGAAGAGTTCAAGACCGAGATCAAGGGCGAAATCCCTGAGTCCGATGCCGAGAAGCTGCAGACCGTCGGTGACGTGATCACCTACATCGAGCAGAAATCTGCGGCGAAGTAAGCCCCTATTTTAAAGGCGTTCTACCGACCGGGAAATCCGGGCTGGTAGAACGCCTTTTTTTTTCCACTCTTCTAAACCGATGGACACTGTTTCCTCACACAAACGCGTTGTTGTCACCGGTATGGGTGTCATCTCATCACTCGGCCACAACGTCGAAGATTTTTGGACGAACCTCTTGGCCGGCAAAAGCGGCGTTGATCGCGTCTCACTCTTCGACGCCAAGGACTACCCCTGCCAGATCGGCGCGGAAGTGCGCGGCTGGGATCCGGCCCGGCACATGGACGCCAAGGAAGTGCGCCGCAACGATCGCTATACTCATTTCGGTTTCTGCGCCGCCAAGCAGGCGGTGGCTGATGCCAAGCTCGACATGACCCAAGAGGACGCCGACCGGGTGGGGGTCATCATTGGCTCAGGTATCGGCGGCATGTGGACGATCGAGGCCCAACACAAGATTCTCATGGAACGCGGACCGCGCAAGGTATCTCCGTTCATGATCCCGTCGCTGATCAGCAATATGGCGGGCGGTTTGGTGGCGATCGAACTGGGTGCGCGGGGGCCTAATTTCTGTGTGGTGAGTGCCTGTGCCACTGCCACCCATGCGATTGGCGAATCTTTGCGGATGATCCGAGGCGGCGAAGCCGACGTGATGGTTTGCGGTGGCGCTGAGGCGGCGATTACGCCGTTGGCGTATGCCGGGTTCTGTTCGATGAAGGCCATGAGCACCAACAACGAGAATCCGCAGCAGGCCAGCCGTCCGTTTGACTCCAAGCGCGAGGGTTTCGTGATGGCCGAGGGCGCGGGCATTCTCGTGATTGAAAGCCTTGAACACGCCCTCGCTCGCGGCGCGAAGATTTACTGCGAGCTCTCGGGCTACGCCGCAACCTGCGATGCCTTCCACATCACCCAGCCCGATCCCGACGGCAAGGGCCTGTCGCTCGCCATGAGCCGTGCGCTGGCCGATTCCCGACTGCGGCCGGACCAAATTGATTACATCAATGCCCACGGCACGTCCACGCCCTACAACGACAAATTCGAAACCCTCGCGATCAAGAAGGTCTTTGGCGACCACGCGCGCAAGGTTCTGATCAGTTCGACCAAGTCGATGACCGGCCACTTGCTTGGTGCGGCTGGCGGCGTCGAAGCGGTCGTGAGCGTGAAAACGATTCTGACGGGTGAAGTGCCGCCGACGATCAATCTCGAAAATCCGGATCCGGACTGTGATCTCGACTATGTTCCCAACGTCAAACGTCACGCGGACATCAGAGCTGTGCTCAGTGATAACCTCGGCTTTGGCGGACAGAATGCCGCGCTTGTTTTTCGGAAGTTCTGATGCGGGTTGGGTGACTGAGTGGCTGGAATGAGTTTGACCGCATGGGGCCTTGGCGCCCCTGCGTTCTTGAGCGCGCGGCTTCACAGCTTGCTCTCCCGGCATTTGGCTGGCATCAGGGGTGTCAACACACCTCACCTATGAAAACGATTCGTCGTTGGTTGTTCGCTTCTTTGGGCCTGTTGTTTGCAGTCCACGGTTTCGCTCTTGGAGAGAAGTCAGCCGGCTCTCCCGAGTTCGCGGCAGAGGCTGCCTTAAGCTGGCTTAAATTGGTCGATAATTACGAATATGGGCGAAGCTGGGAGGAAGCAGGCAAATCCTTCAGGGAATCCGCCACCCAAGAGCGGTGGATCAACGCGATGAATCGGGCTCGCAAGCCGCTTGGTCGTGCGGCTTCTCGCAACCTGCTTGACTCAAAATTTTCAACGGAGGCTCCCCGCGCGCCGCGAGGGGAATATTGGATTGTGCGCTTCGAGACCATGTTTGAGGGAGCGAAGGCGCACGAGATCATTTCACTTGCGCAGGACGCAGATGGTGCGTGGCGCGTGCGGGGGTTCTTCATCCGGCCGCCGAGTTGATTGCGAAACCTCACCTTTGCTTCGCACGAACAGGACCGTTTCTAATAATAGCCGCCTGGGCAGGGAGGCGGATTGCCGTCGCGGGCGGAAGCACTCTTTGCTCACCCGCAACCGAATACCCCCATGGCCAAGCAGACCAAACGAATCAGCCTGACCGAAAGCGATCCCGAACGCAGTCTTGAGTTCGAGTTCATTCGCGCGACGGAAGCCGCCGCCCTCAATGCCGTTCACTGGATCGGGCGAGGCGACAAGGAAGGAGCTGATGCCGCCGCCTGCGATGCGATCAACGGCACCTTCGATCATATCGACATGCGGGGTGAAGTGGTGATTGGCGAGGGGATCAAGGATGGTGCTCCCGGGATTTTCCTCGGTGACCGCCTTGGCACTTGGAAGTCCGGTTCGCCGAAATTCAACATCGCACTCGATCCGATCGACGGCACAACAAACATTTCCAAGGGGCTGCCGAATTCGGTTTCGGTCATGGCTGGCGTGCTCGCTCCCGAGCAGGGCACGGCGATGGTGAATATCCCCTCGTTTTATGCCGAGAAGCTCGCTTACGGCCCGCTGGTGGCTGAAACCATGCGGAAGAACAAGTCGATGCGCTTCAATCTCGATACCCCCGTGGAGGAAATCATCCGGAAGACGGCGAAGATCATGGGAAAGAATATCGGGCAGGTGGTCGTCGTCATTTTGGACCGTCCCCGGCACGAAAAGATGATCGCGTCGGTGCGACGCATAGGAGCGGCTCTGCGCTTGATTGCCGATGGTGACGTGACGGCGGCGATTGCGCCGTCGCTGACGGACAGTGGAGTCGATCTTTACATGGGCATTGGGGGTTCACCGGAAGGTGTGCTGACGGCCGCTGCGCTGCGCGCCCTCGGGGGCGGTCAGCAGCTTCGGATGTGGATCCGCGACGAGGAGGAGCGGGCGAATATTGCCAAGGACCCGGCCGGCAAGAACATGAAGCGCATCTATGAAGCCGAGGAGCTCGTTACCGGCCCCGGAGCTATTTTCTGTGCCACGGGGATCAGTTCCAGTTGGTTGCTCCCCGGAGTGAAGCTTATCGGCCGCAAGGCGATTACACACTCGATTCTCATGCGCGCGCGCAGCCGCACCGTCCGCTACATCCAAGCGGTGCACGATCTCGATCATAAAACCATCTACCTGCGCAGTCGGAACGCCGAAACGCTGGTCTGAGCGCGGTTTCTTAAAAACACCAAATTCCCGTTGACGCGGTCATTTGGGCGCTCTTTTACTCAGCGCTCTCCTTTGTGGCTCGGTAGCTCAGTTGGTAGAGCAGAGGACTGAAAATCCTTGTGTCACTGGTTCGATTCCAGTTCGAGCCACCACTTTAGAGACGCCGCGGCCTTCCAGGTTGCGGCGTTTTTATTGGGATCGAACCGAACGCCCCCTCGGCAACCCCAGACGAAACATCAAGCCACGTCTGATCCGCCGAGCAGGAGTTCAACCGTGCGTTCCAGCCCTTGGGCATCGTCCGCGTCGAAGCGGCCCAGGGTTGGGCTGTCGAGATCGAGCACGCCAACCAGCCGGCCCTGAAAAAGGAGGGGCACGACGATTTCGGAGTTTGATGCATTATCGCATGCGATGTGACCGGGAAAGGCATGCACGTCGGCCACCACGATGGTCTTTTGTTGGGCCGCCGCCGTGCCACAGACTCCTTTACCAAGGGCGATGCGCACGCAGGCGACTTTGCCTTGAAAGGGCCCCAGCACGAGTTGGCCCTCTTTCAATAGATAGAAACCAGCCCAATTGAGGTCGGGCAATGCCTGCATGATCAGAGCCGAGGCTTGGGCTAGGTTACAGACCCAGTCTTTCTCTCCGTGCAGCACGGCGGCGAGCTGACGGTTGAAGCTGGCGTAGAACTCAGTCTTTGAGGCGGCGTTAATGGCAGCGACGACGTGGGTCATGGACAGTGACCAAAACAACAATCACCCCCACCGCAAGGCAACCGCACCAGTTGCAGATGATTCGGGAATAATCCACAGTGCGCGCACTCTTATCTCTAGATGCCCGCTGAAGTTTTCACGCAGTTGGTGGATGCGCACTATGCGCCCCTCTACCGCTTTGCACTCAGTCTGACAAAAAACACGTCGGACGCGTGCGACCTGACACAACAGACTTTTTTCATCTGGGCGCAAAAAGGGTCACAAATGCGTGATTCCGCGAAGTCAAAGTCGTGGCTGTTTACGACGCTTTATCGTGAATTCTTGCGGACGCGCCGCCGGGCCGAGCATGTGCGCGCGTTGGAACATCTTCCGATGGCTGAAGCAGACCCGGCTGCTCCGGAGGTGGATGTCGTCGCGGGCATGGATGCGAATCTGGTCGTCGAGGCGTTGCACGAGGTTGACGAGGTCTACCGGGTGCCGCTCACCCTTTTTTACCTCGAAGAAATGGCTTACAAGGAAATCGCCGAAACGCTGGAAGTGCCCATTGGCACCGTGATGTCGCGCCTCTCGCGCGGAAAGGCCCAGCTTCGGGCGACGCTGGTGCGCAAAGACTCCGGTTTGGCCGCCCGCGTGATCTCGTTCGACTCAATCACGAGGAAATCTTCATGAAAAACGAGGAGGCAAAATTCATTCTCCATGCTTACCGGCCCAACGGCGGCGATGCGGGGGATCCCGTCTTTGCGGCTGCGCTTGCCCAGGCGAAACAGGACCCTGCGATGGGAAAGTGGTTTTCCGCCCAACAGGCGTTTGACCGCGCGATTTGCGCCAAACTTGGCGCTGTGCCGCCACCTGCGGACTTGCGCGCTTCTATTTTAGCCGGAGCAAAGTTCAGCGAAGAGCGGCGGCAGCCCGCGACCCGAGTCTGGTGGCAGTCTCGTGGATTGTTGGGGATGGCGGCGAGCGCGATGGTCTTGCTCGCGGCCACGTTTACTTTGTGGCCAAAGGCGGCTGAGGCCCAACCCGTGATGATCGATTTTGCCCTGAACGACACCCTGCGGAAGGCTCATGGGGGCCATGGGGGCGAAGCAGGTGAATTTCAAAAACTACTCGGCACGACCAATACGCACCTAGGTCGTGGCTTGCCCGTTGATTTTGAAGGCCTCAAGAAGGGAGGGTGCCGCACCATCAGTTTCGAAGGCCGAGATATTCTTGAAGTCTGTTTCTCGCGAGATGGGAATTGGTTTCACTGCTACGTTGCTCGGGTTTCTGATTTTCCGGCCATTGCCGAAAAGCTGCAGCTCACGTTTCGCGATGGGATTGGGGCCAGCGCGGTCGCTTGGGCGGACGAACAGCACATTTTCGTGGTGGCCAGCAAGGCGGGACGCGACGCAATCAAGCGATTGATCTAGCATTCGCCGAATGGAGGTGGCACTCAGCGGCGCTCCTTCACCGGACTGTTTGATCTCGGTTAACTGGACGCGCCGGGTTGGCTGGTTGGGGTATTAGCCAGAAGAAAAATTTCTTTGCACTTGAATTAGGCAACTACGGCGCACCCCTGCCGTTTCAAACAAGTGACTTGCGGAAGGGAGTGTAAAGATAGCGCCAAATTGGCGCTTATTGTAAAAGGCACATAACAAAATGCACCTTGTCAGATCAGCGCATCGGCTCTTTGTCCGTCCCTTCTGTGATCAAACGCATCCTTTCAATTTCTGCTTTGTGCTTCGCGGTTGGTGGCCTCTTGCCGGCCTTTGCGACATCTGAGCGTGCCGAGACCCTTCGGGCCATCAATTGGGTCGAGAATCCCAGCAACCACGCTCGCCGTGGTTCGAAGGGTGAACTCGGACCCTATCAGTTCATGCCCAATACGTGGCGCCTTCATACCAAGAAGTCATTTAATCTGGCGGCAGCGCGCGATCACGCTGACGAGGTAGCGATTCGGCACTACGAGTGGATTAAGCAGGGCTTGATTGGCGCCGGCATCGACCCGAGCACCTACAATATCGCGATGGCTTGGAATTGCGGCTTGGGCGCGGTCAAAAACGGACGAGTTCCGATGGTTACGTATCACTACGCCGAGCGCGTGCAAAACCTGGTCGAGATGCAGAAAAACCAAAAAGCCGCGCTTGCGCAAACAGTGCCTGCGATGAAGCAGCGCGCCCAATCGGCTGCGGGAGCAATGGTCAGCTTCTCGTTGGAGCCTGCTGTGCCGCGTTTCACGATTGCGACGGCTGAACCGCTCTATGAGCCCACGGTCTTTACCGAAAAGACGCCTGTTGCGCCGCGCCTTTCCCTTGAGAAGCCGCTCTTTGCCCTGAGCACCATGGCGAAGCCGCAGTTCGCGCTTCTGCCCTGATCTCCCCAGTCCCTTTCCTTGGCCATAGTAAAGACGCCGCCCGAGTGGGCGGCGTTCTTTTTTTGGCGGAGAACCTATTCAAGGAAGCTCGACTGCTTCGGCAATTTTGCGGCCTTGTTGGCGGCTTCCTCTTCCGGAGTGGAATTGAGATGGCGAGGGGGGCGGGCGACCCGTTGGGCCATCGCGCCTTCGCGATCGGACACGATGCGCTCACAAATCTTCTCGATCTGGAGGTGCAACCACGTCGCGGTTTGACTGTTTTCCGAATAATCGGCCGGACCGTAGTGATCGATGCGCCCCGTGTGGCGGAGGCGATCGTTTTGCTCGAATTCGGCACGAACAGCAGGATTGTAGACGGCGTAAGTCTTACCCCCGCCCTTCTTTACGACAGAAAAACTCGGAACGTCACTCGGGCCGTCAGCGATATAAATCATGTTCTGCAGCGGGATGCGGCGATCCTCGGGAGAAACCTTGGCGTTAACGTCGATCGCTGCGTTCCGGTTGGTGCCTTTGTTGACCTCGAAAATTGCGCGTGTCTTCGTGGTATTATCGATCATCACGCCGATCTGGGCGATTTCGGAAGACGCCTCGAGGTTGAACTCCTTTTGTTTCAAGAAGCCGGGCTGCAGGGGGTTTTCAATGAACTCGCATGCCCAGATTCCATCGACGAAAGGAGCGATCGAACTACCGCGCATCATTTCAGCAAGTCCCGTGCTGACGATGTAGTGCTCAAGCACGATCTCGTGCTTGGTGTATTCCGGGCGGGCCTTTACCCACTGGCGGGACGAGTTGAAGAATTCGGGGAGGCCGGGGTAGAATTTGATGTCAGCGCCGCACTCGCGCAGAATCTTGTTGTTCAGCCCGGCCATCGGGCCGGCAAGGACGTAAGTGAGCAGGTGATTGAGGTAGCTGATCTCCGGCGCGATGTGGTAACCGCGCCGCCGGTAGTTCTCGGCCAGCGCATTGGTCTCCATCCAGAATGTCGCTTCGTCCACGCCGTAGCGTTGGAAGAGTGGTGCCTGCATGTAGGAGGGAATAAGAGTCTTGTCGAAGTCCCAGATGCAGGCGACGATGTTTTGAGTGAAAAGCGGAGAAGCCATCGCAGAAGTGTTTTACTAGGCGGCGGAGGCCGAGCCTAATTGGCTGTCAACCAAGCTGCTTGCCGCGGCTGATGCAATTCGCAATTTCCCATCTGCACCTTTGTATGGACCAACTGCCCGATATCGCTCCGTTTCAAAACCGCCTCGACGAGCTCGATGCGCAGATGGCGGAACCATCCTTTTACGCCAACGGTCGGCGTGCGGCCGAGACCACCAGGGAACAACAGCGCACGCGCGCACTCGTGGAAGAGTATCGCGAGCACGCGAAGGTCAGTCGCGAGATTGTCGAGCATGCTGCGCTGCTCAAGGATCCCAAGGCCGACCCCGATCTCCGAGCGTTGGCCGAAATGGAGTTGCCGGACTTGGAACGACGCAAGACAGCGCTCCATGAGTCGATCCTGCTGGCGATGATTCCGCCGGAGCCTTCGGATTCTCGCAACACCGTCATGGAAATCCGGGCCGGGGCCGGAGGCGACGAAGCCAGTCTTTTCGCCGCCAGTCTCTATCGCATGTATACGAGATATGCGGAAGATCGCGGCTGGAAGGTGCAGTCGATGAGCTCGAGTGCGTCGGATCGGGGCGGGTTGAAGGAAATCATCTTTCTGATCACGGGCACGGACGTCTACAAGCAGCTCAAATACGAAAGTGGCGTTCACCGCGTGCAGCGGATCCCTGTCACCGAAGCAAACGGCCGCATTCATACGTCGACGGTCACGGTTGCGGTGTTGCCCGAAGCCGAGGAGGTCGACATCCAGATCGACCCGGAAGATCTCGATATCACCGTGCAACGGGCGAGCGGGCCGGGAGGGCAGGGGGTTAACACCACGGACTCCGCCGTGCGGATCATCCACCGGCCGACGGGACTGCTGGTGTTCTGCGCTGATGAGCGTTCGCAAATCAAGAACAAGGCGCGCGCCATGGCGGTGCTGCGTTCACGTCTTCTGAAATTGAAGGAAGAGGAAGAGCGCGCGAAATATGCTGCGCAGCGCAAGGGCCAGATCGGCACGGGCGATCGCAGCGAACGAATCCGCACCTACAATTTTCCGCAAAACCGCATGACTGACCACCGGATCGGACTGACGCTCTACAGTCTGCCCCAAATCATGGAGGGGAAGATCGACGAGATCCTCGTGGCTCTGCAGCGAGCGGCCTTTGCGGAAAGACTCGCTGAGTTGACGGGCGGTCCGATGCCTGTGTTTCGCGGCGGCAGTTCGGAAGACGAGGAATAACGCGATGCTTACGGTTCTCGAAATCCTGAAGCGCACCGCCGAATTCCTCGCCAGGCACGGCGTGGAAAATTCGCGCCTGAACGCCGAGCTGCTCGTGGGCCATTCCCTCGGTCTGAAGCGGATGCAACTCTACCTGCAGTTTGAACGTCCCTTGACGGAGCCCGAGCTGGCGAACCTGCGGCCTTTGGTGAAACGGCGCAGCGACCGTGAACCACTGCAATACATCGTCGGCTCGACCGACTTCGCGGGAATTACGCTCAAGGTTGATCGTCGGGCGCTCATCCCGCGGCCGGAAACGGAACTCTTGGTGGAATTCGCGAAAGTGAAATTTCCCCACGCTCCGGCGGGAATCCTCGATCTCGGGACGGGTTCCGGTGCGCTCGCACTGGCACTCGCGCACCTTTTCCCGACCGCGACGATTACGGCGGTCGATCTCAACCCCGCTGCGCTCGAGTTGGCGGCTGAGAATGCGGCGCTGTTGAACTGCGCGGATCGGGTGCATTTTCTACAGTCGAACTGGTTCGAGCGTCTTCCGCCCGAAAGCACATTCGAATTGATCGTGGCAAATCCGCCCTATCTATCCGACCAGGAGACGAAAGAGACCGAGCCCGAGGTAAGGAATTTCGAACCGGGTGACGCTTTGGCCAGCGGGCCAACCGGCCTCGAGGCGGTGGAGGCAATTGTCCAAACCGCGAGGGCTCACTTGTCCCCATCGGGTTTACTGATGATGGAAACCGGAATCAGCCAGCACGCCCGCTTGGTGGAACTGGCGCGAACTCGCGGCTATTCGCAGGTCGAATCGCGACACGATCTTACCGGTCGCGATCGGTTCATCCTAGCTGCGCCGTAAGCCAGGCAGCGCGAACGAAGGTGTGGTGGAGCGCTTGGCCCACTGTTTGTCATCGGAGAGGCGGACAGCATCGGAAACGACGCGCAGGGCCTCCCGGAGGTGGATGTCGAATCGACTGGATTTTGCGTGGTCCACCTCATCGGTATCGGCCTCAGGCGCAGCGTCGGCCACGGCGACCGGCTCCTGTGATTTCTCGGCGAGAACGGCGTCCAATTTGACTTCTCGTTTCGT
Source organism: uncultured Opitutaceae bacterium (assembly GCA_947085115.1). GTDB lineage: Bacteria > Verrucomicrobiota > Verrucomicrobiia > Opitutales > Opitutaceae > Didemnitutus. Next base: position 25,806 of record CAMTVF010000054.1, read on the forward strand.
GAAATCCGTTTTTGTGAACTTGTCGAATTCCGCCTCGAACACCTTTGCCTGGGTCTCGGCGCCTTCCTTCTGGGCGCGGCGCGTTTCGAGGTTAAGCGAGACCGATTTTCGTTCGGTGCGCTCGCGGAACCACTCGATATTGCGTTTCAACAGGCCGAATTCCTCGAGCGTGTCCTGCCGCTGCTGGCTCGCATTGAGCAACGGGGCGACAAAGGCGAGGCTTAGCGGTTTGCCATCGAAAGGGGCAGAACTGATTTCATCCCAAATCAGGGCGTTGGGTTCGCGCGCTTCGCCGATCTCCAAGAAGTCGTCAATTGACGGAAGGGCAATATCGGGGATGACGCCGCGCTTTTGCGTCGAGGCTCCATTGGGAAGATAATACTTCTGCGTGGTGAGTTTGGCGGCTCCGGCCTTGCCGTAATCACGAACGAGACGCGGCAAATAATTTTGCATCTCGTAGATCACTTGCACCGTGCCCTTGCCGTAGGTGGAACTATCGCCGATGACCACGGCCCGACCGTAATTTTGCAGGGCGCCGGCGAAGATTTCTGAGGCGGAGGCGCTGAAGCGCGAGGTGAGAATGGCAAGGGGCCCGTCGTAGGAAATTACGCTGCTGGTATCGTTGCCGAGCGAAACACGTCCGAGCGAATCGCGCACCTGGACCACCGGACCTTGCTCGATAAACAGACCGGTGAGAGCAATGGCTTCCGAGAGCAGGCCACCACCGTTGCGGCGCAGGTCAACGACGAGCGCGATGACGTTCTCTTGCTGGAGCTTGGCAATAAGTTCCGCGACGTCGTTGGAAGCGGAGGAGTTCTTGGAATTCTTGGCGTCGCCCGATTCGCCATAGAAGGAGTTGAGCGTGATCACGCCGACCTTGTTGATCTCACCCTGTTGGTTTGGCACTTCGTAGACGGCCGCACTCGCGCGAGCCCGGTTGATCTTGATGACATCGCGGGTGATGAGGATCTGCTCGGTCTTGGATGGATCGCTCGCCTTGGCCGGATGGATCGTGAGCGTGACTTTGGTGCCTTTGGCACCGCGGACCATCTGAACGATTTGTCTAAGGCGCATACCGACGATATCGATGCGCTCTGCGCCGTCTTGTTGCACGGCGACGATGCGGTCGTTCGGCCTGATCCGACCGCTAAGATCGGCGGGGCCGCCCGGAACAACGCTGACGATGCTGCAAAACCCCTCTTCGTTAACAGTCAACACCGCGCCGATGCCAACGAGCGCGAGGTTGATGTCGACATTGAAGTCGTCGAGATCGATCGCCGACAAGTAGGACGAGTGAGGATCGTAAAGTCGGGTGAGTGCCGTCAGGAAGCGGGCTTGAATTTCTTGCGGTTGGATTTCGGCTGTATTCTTGAGGAACCGGTCAAAACGGCGGGCGATCGTTTGCTTTGCCTCATCCGGGCTCTTCTTGCCGAGGATTTCATTAATGTATTCGGCCTTGAGGCGTCGCTGCCAGATTTGGTCAGCTTCCGCCTGGTCTGCTGGCCATGGTCCCTTGGAGCGATCAAACGTATAGGTATCATCAGTAGTGAGATCGAAATCTCTCTTTAGTTCTTCCTTGATCCAAGTGATTCGACTTTGCGTGCGTTGTTCGAAGAGGCCGAAAATGCGAAAGGCGGCGTCGATATTCCCGCGGTAGGCGAGGTCCGCTTCCAACGGCGGTCCATAGAGCCGCCGGAGGGATTGCTCATCGCTGCTGGTAAAATAGAGGCGCTGCGGATCCAGCAGGGCCATGTAATCGGTGATCAGCTTAGGGTAGTCGCCTTGCTTCACCGAGTTGCGGTTGAAATGCACGTAATCGAGCATCTGTTTGAGCGTGCGCACCTCATTCTGCATGAGGGGGTTGGTCGTATAGTTCCGGTCGCTCCCCAAGACCGCCAGCGGGAGAAAAAGGAGGAGAAGTAAGGAGTGAAAAAATGAGCGTGCGGACATGAGAATTGGTTAGTCGCCTAGAATGGCACTTTGTTTCCTAATTCATCGGTTCTGGCGAAAATCGCAACAAGAACGACACGTGAGCAACCAAGGTGGCCATTGTTGTCTATCGACGGAACGGGACGGGAGTTTAGCCTCACCGGCGGCCAATCAGATCCTTGGCATCGTCGAGCACTTGCTTTTCTTCGTTTGTCAACGCACCAAATCCCCGGCTATTGATTTTGTCCAAAATGCGATCGACCTCTGCGCGGAGGTCCTTTTTTGGAGCAGCCCCGGAGTTGATCTTTTCAGACGGTGACACCGATGGCCTCGTTGACTTGGGGCGGAGCAACCAAGCTGGCAGTTCGAACCTTGGGAAACTAGCGGCGCGGTCAGAGCCGCGGTTCGCAAATACGAAGCGGAAATAGAGCCAGCCAGCAAGCATTCCTCCAAGGTGGGCTGAGTGAGCAATGCCCGTTGCAAAGCCGCCACCGGGCAGCTCACTGAAAAGAAATCCCAAACCCTCCAGCGCCAGCAAACCCCAAGCCAAATATTTGGGCTTTAACGTCACTGGAAGCACCAGAAAGAGCAAAAAGGTGATTTCGCGTTCGGGATAGACGCAGGCAAAAAAGATGAAAATCGCGGCAACGGCTGCCGATGCACCCACGAGGGAGGGAGGAGCGGCACCCCAAGAGTGCGCCGTCAACCAGCATACCCCGCCAAGCAAAGCCGCTCCCGCATAAAACTGAAAAAATCGACTGGAACCCAAGAGCGGTGCGATTTCGCGGCCAATCAGAAAAAGGCCCAGACAATTGAGCAACAGGTGGAAAATACCGTCATGCAGCAACGCGTAGCTGACCAAGGTCCAAATCCGACCTTGGGAAATCCCAGAGGGGCTGAGCGCAAAAAGCGCACCCACTGCACCACTGCCAAACCAGCGGGACGCCGCGAACTGAATAATCGAGCCGGCGAGTGTCGCGCAGATAATCCAAGTAAGTGCAGACGTGGTTTGTCGCGGGTAATCTGATCGCATGTAGGAGCGGTCTGACAGCATCGACGGCAACTTACGTGACGAACCTCCAAATACAAGCCCCGCATCCGCTCAGCGGCAAAGTAACCCCTGACCGGGATCATGACGTCGGGGCCGCAGGGCCTCGCTTGACAGTCTGGATGATAGTCGTTGAATGCGCCAAATGGCTAACAAAGCAGAGAAGTGGACTGATAACGCACAGGGCAAATTCTACGTCGATCAGCAGTGCATTGATTGCGATCTGTGCCGCGAAACCGCGCCGAATTTTTTCACACGCCATGATGAGGGCGGCTACTCATTCGTGCACAAACAGCCGACGACCGAAGAGGAAATTGCCATGTGCACCGAGGCCTTGGAAGGCTGTCCGGTCGAGGCAATTGGAAGCGACGGCGACGCCTCATAACCGACCTTCTCCCCACCACCGATTTAAACTCTGCGGTTTTTTGGCTTTATGGTTAACACGACATGCTAATGAACTTAACATTGAAATTTCCTCCTCTGCGCGGCGTCTCCGTTCGTTTGGTTTTGGCAGTCATGACCGGACTGCTCGGAACAGGCATGGCCGAAGCGCAAACGACACTGCCCAGCTTCGTGGTCACCTCCTCGCGGGTTGCGAATCAAAGCTCGGCGGGCACGATCGACATGCCGGTTTCGAGTTTGCGCTTCGAACCACGGGTCGACGTGCAGGGAAGGAATCTCGCAGAAGCGCAGGCTGATATCGCGATTCGCGGAGGGATTTTCGAAAACACGGGATTCAGGATTGGTGCAGCAGCCTTGAGCGATCCGCAAACAGGGCATTACCTCGTCGAACTTCCGATTGCCCCGGCCATGCTTCTGCCGCCGACGGTGGTCACGGGCCTCGCCAACGCGGCGAGCGGATTCAACGCGGGTGTTGGCACGATCTCCTTTGGGTGGCGTCCGATCGAGTTGCGGGGCGAGTTGAGCGCCGCGTTCGGCGACAACGCATTCAACCGGCAGTCGTTCTATCAGGGAGCCGTTCGCCAGCTAGGTGACAGGCATTTCGTGGGCGCTGACCTTGAAGTCGCTCGCTCCGAATCCGAGGGCAGCGTTCCGTTTGGCGACCATGATTTTGATCGGATCGGCGCGCGCTTGCAATTGCGGGGACCTGAAACGCAAACCGATCTCTTTGCCGGCTACCAGGCAAAGTTCTTCGGCTGGCCCAATCTCTACACTCCCTTCGGTTTCAACGAAACCGAGAACCTGCAGACCGTGCTCGTGGCGCTTAACCACCAGTGGCGCGATGCTGGTGGTAGCGAATTCGCCGCAGCACTTTTCTATCGACGCAACAAGGATGACTACGAGTTCAACCGGGCGGTGCCGGGTGCTTCAAATCCGTTTCAGCATACCACCTGGCTGCGCGGGGCGTCGCTCAACGGCATCCGGCAATCGCCTGCGTTCGTGTTGAACTACTCCGCAGATGTTTCGAGCGATCGATTGGAATCCACGGCGCTGACATTCGGACGCTATTCCAGCCGAACGCTGGCCAAGGTCACGGTGGTGCCGGAACTAACGGTCAACGCCATCACCGTGCGTGCCGGTGCCAGTATTGATCATTCGAACCGCAATCCGTCGGCATTTTCTCCCTTGGCCGGAGTCGAGTGGCGCGTCGAATCCAACTGGTCCGTTTACGGAGAGTATTCTGAGGCGACCCAGTTGCCGACCTATACCGCGCTCAACTCAAACGCTGCGGCCGGACTTTTCCGGGGTAATCCGAACCTTGACCGGACCAAATCGCGCAATTTGGAATTCGGCACGCGCAGTGAGATCGCCGGTTGGCAATTGGAGGCCGCCGTTTTCCGCCGGGAAGATGATCACCTCGTGGACTGGACGTTTCGCCGGGGGGTGGTCGCCCGCACCGCGAATCCCGTGGATGTTCGCACGACGGGAGTTGAGTTCATCGCGGTTAGGCGGGCTGCGCGTTACGAGATTGTGGCGGGCTATTCGTGGCTGAGTAAGAGCAGCGATTTCGGCGGGGTCGTTGTTGATGGAAGTTTTTATGCGCTCAATTTCCCTCTGCACCGCTTGACACTCGCCGCCATCTGGCGGCTCGGTGGGGGCTTTGAGCTGCGCTCCGACAATGAATACCGGGTGCAGGAGAAAAACGGACTCAGGACAATGGGGGGGCGGCACGCGTTGCTGTCGTCCGCTGGCCTTTACTTTGCGCCGCCTGCGGTAAGCGGCTGGGAATTCTCCGTGTTGGTGGACAATTTGTGGAATTCTGACTTCCAAGAGGTGCCCGCGGTCAAAGCGCCACGCCGACAGATGGCGGTGGGCATTTCAACCCGTTGGTAATTTTCGATTACAAGGAGGCAATCTGATTCCAGTGCGACGGTTTTTACTGGAAAAAGCGTCCGCGCTGGTAATCTTCCCGCACAGCCACTCTTACCATGACCATCTGGATTATTCTCATCATCATTCCCATGCTGTTCGGCCTCTACGCGCAAATGCGCGTGACGAGCGCCTACAAGAAGAACGTCCAAATTCCGTCGCGAGGGCGTATCAGCGGGCGCGAGGCCGCAGCGGCAGTCATGGAGAGTGCGGGCATTCACGACATCAAGATCGTCCGTGTTGCGGGTCAGTTGACCGACCATTACGATCCGACCAAACGCCAGCTTGCGTTGTCCGAACACAATTACGACGGCACCAGCCTCGCCGCTCTTGGCGTCGCGGCGCACGAAGCCGGCCATGCGATTCAGGACAAAGTGGGCTATGGCATGATGCGGATTCGCCAGACCTTGGTGCCGGCGACGCAAATTTCGGCCGGAGCCTCGCAGTTCCTCATCATTGCCGGTATCTTGCTGGGCGCGAAAGGACTGGGCGGAATTTTCCTGACGATCGGCGCCGTGGCATTGGCGGTGATCTGCCTTTTCCAACTCGTCACCCTGCCGGTCGAATTTGACGCCAGTCGTCGGGCCAAGCTGCAACTGGTCCATCTCGGCATCATTGAGCGTAACGAAATGAAGGGGGTCCATGAGACGCTCGACGCTGCCGCACTGACCTACGTCGCTGCGTTCGTGGCCTCGCTGGGCAGCTTGCTCCATATTCTGATGATCTTGAGCGGTCGCCGCGACTAAACACCAGGCGCTCCCCATCACTTGGTGCCAGCCCCTCGGGCTGGCGTTTTTTTGGCTTGGCCGGAAGGGGGGATTCGAATCCCCGGAACCCTTGCGGGCTCAGTGATTTTCAAGACCGCCCATTGTTTTTCCGGGTCGGCCGGATTTTGAAAATCCCCCGTCCGTCACGGTTTCATTGCACACGTTTGCTTGCGACGCGGCGACGCGCGGTCAGAGTGCCGCAGTGACTCGTTCCCGCCCAGCTCGCCTCAACAAGACGGGCATCGTGCAAATTGCCGCCAGCCTCGGCGTCTCGCCGTCGACCGTGTCCCGCGCGCTGCGCCCGGAGACGGCGCATCTGGTCCGCGAAGACCGGCGAAAACAGATACTCGATCTCGCGGAAAAGCAGCATTTCTCCCTCAACGTGGGCGCCTGAATGCTCCGCAAGGGAGTGAATACCACCTTGGCGGTGGTGGTGCCGCTGGATGAGAACATTTTCTTCTCGGAATTTTACGGACGATTTCTCGCGGGCACGCTGCATGCAGCCGCTGCAAGAGGGTGGGAGGTCCAAATCTGCACCTTGCGCCGCAACGAGGGCACGAGTTTTCGGCAGGCGATGCAGCACTTGAGCGTCAATTCGTCGGGACTGATCTATCTGGCAGAGCCGCTGAGCGCCGCCGATGTGCAGGAGTTGAAAGGGTATCGACGTCCGTTCGTCCTCACGAAGTCGGCCCTTCCCATCGGTGTGCGGGCAGGGGACATCGGGGTTCCCGTGGTCGGGGTCGACAATCTCGCCGGGGCCCGATCGGTGGCCAGCTTGCTCCTGCAATTGGGCCATCGCAAAATCGGTCTCCTGCTCGGGCCGGCGGGTTCGCGCGATGCCCATGAGCGCAGGCTGGGATACCTCGAGGTGCTCGAACGGGCAGACGCCAAGCCGCGACCGGAGTGGATCAGCGTGGGCACCTTTAGCGCCGAAACTGGACGTGTCGGTCTGGCGCGGCTTCTCCAATCAAATGAGCGGCCGACGGCCATCTGCTGTGCCAATGACGAGATTGCCTTTGGGGTCGTCAACGCCGCTCACGTCGCGGGTTTGCGCTGTCCAGACGACATTTCCGTCGTGGGATTCGACGATGGGATATGGGCAATGGCGTGCCAGCCGGCGCTGACCACCGTGCGCCAGCCCCTTGCCGACATGGCTGAACGCGCGGTTGGCCTGATTGTGGAGGCGGCGAACTCGCCGGGCCGTGCCAGCCGGGCATTGCTTGATGAAATGTCGGCTCCCATGATGATTCGAGAGTCGACCCGGCCGCTTCGGGTTACGCGACGGAAGTGAAGTAGCAAACGTTTGCAACAATGGCTTGTGGATCGGAGGGGCGGAACCCGGAGTGGCATCGTGATGCAAACGGACCAGCATGGAGCACGCACGTTTTGACACGAAAAAGCATACGGGAAGATGGATTTATGCTTGCGTTGCAAACGTTGTCATCAAATCTGGCAACCCTTGCCGCTCCGCGTTTTTCCCTCCTCCTGACATGCCCACCCCGTCCAGCAACCTTGTGTGTTCGCTCCGGGGCCTGGCTTTTTGCGGCGTTGCGTTCCTGTGCGGGACAGGTGCGGCTGGGGCGACTGATTACCGGACAGCGCTCACCGGAGCGGATCACGCGCTCTTGGAGGAACTGGAGCAAACCGCATTTCGGTTTTTCGATGAACAGGCTGATTCGCGCACCGGGCTCGTGCGGGACCGCGCGCGGGCGGACGGATCAGCCAGCGAGGGCAAGGCGAGCATCGCCGCCTCGGGGTTCGCGTTCAGCGCGTGGGTGATCGCCGCCGAGCGCGGCTGGGTGGACCGTGCAGTCGCAGTGGAACGCGTCCGGCACAAGTTGCGATTTCTGACCGGCGAAGCTCCGCGGCGGCATGGATTCTACTATCACTTCATGGAGATGGACACCGGCGCGCGCGCATGGCGCTGCGAGGTGTCGTCCATCGACTCCGCGCTGCTGTTCGCCGGCGCGATCGTCGCGCGCGAGTATTTTGCCGACCCGGAGATCACCACGTTCGTCAACGCCATGCTCGCCGACGTGGACTGGGCGTGGTTCCGTAATGGCGGCGGGCTCGTGTCGCTCGGCTGGCATGATGAGACAGGATTTTCGCGCTATCGCTGGAACAAGTATTCC
>CAMTVF010000055.1:0-21447 GCA_947085115.1 uncultured Opitutaceae bacterium
AAGCGGGCAGCAACCGATTCCGCATGGAGCGGCGGGTGCTTAGGAAGCGTAACATCTGCCTCCTCCATCGGCACATCCGCGCTCTAATTCAGGGCATTTGCGGTAAGTTTAGCCCAAGAAGCGCAGCACCCAATCCGCCGCTGTTCCCTCCGAGGGTTGATGCAACAATTCCCGCAGCTGCGCCGCTTGCTGTCTGGTTTGTCGCTGCCGCTCGGGCCTTTCAACGCACTCGCACAGTTGGTTGGCCAAGGCGGTCGCCGTAGCCGCACCTTGGATGAATTCCGGATACATTGCTTTCTCCAGTAACAGGTTAGCTATCCCAATGTATTCGATCTTCACCCACCAGCGTGCGAGCAGGTAAGTCAGGGGATTAGTCCGATACACGATGGCCCCCGGGATTGCAGCCAAGGCACAATGCAGGGACATGGTGCCGCTTGAGGTGAGCACCGCCGAAGCCGCCAACGGATTCGCCGCCCCGCCTTCATCCACCGGCATCAATTCAACCGCTTCCGCCAATTCCGGCCAGCGCGCCAATTCGCTGCGAGCTACCGCGGCCATGTCCTCGCTCGGATAAAGTGCCACCGCCTTCGCCTCGGGATGCGTGTGGCGAAACTCCGCGAATCCGCCGAGGAGTAGGGGGAAAATCCGCGCCACTGCCTGCACCCGGCTGCCGGGCAGCAGCAAGATCGGCCCCTCCACGCCGTAGCGCACCGGGGAAACGTAATCATCGGCCAAAAAAGGATGCCCCACAAATTCAGCCGTCAGTGTCGTGTCCGCATAGCACGCCGGTTCGAACGGAAAAATCGTGGCCAAAGAATCGAGGTCGCGCGCCATGCTGAAGCGTCGCTTCGCCTTCCACGCCCAGATCTGCGGCGAGATATAAAATATCGCATGAACCGTGCCGCCGCCCTTCACGCTCAGGCCCCGTTCCCGCAGTTTCGCCGCAAGCCTGAGGTTGAAACCGGGATAGTCCACAAAGCACACCGCCCGCGGCCGATGCTGCTCGATCCACTTCAGCGTGGCGTCGAAGAGGGCTTTGAAAAACGAGTAGTGCTTCAACACCTCCACAAAACCCACCACCGACGTGGCCGTGAGATCATGCAGCAATTGCCCGCCCGCCGCCGCGATCTCCGGCCCGCCCAACGCGCACACGCGCACGGCGGGATTCTTGCGCTTGAGGTCACGCACCATCCGGGCGGCGTGCTCGTCGCCCGAGTGCTCGCCGGCAACGATCAGCAAGTCGACCGAACCGCCCTGCGGTGGCGGGAGCCGGAAGATCAGCGCTGGCTTACTCATCGAAGGCAGGGCGAACCCGCTGGGTCCGCCGGGAACAGGATATCGCGTGGCGAACCCAACGGGCCCGGTCTGCGCTCCTCAAAGCTCGCGAATTCACACCTCTCATTTTTGATTCTTCCGAATCTGCTCGGTGATTGTGATCGCCACGGCGAGCGCCGACTTGCCCAGCGCCCCGCCGACCTTCGGCTGCTTCGCCTCGCGCACACTCTCGATAAAATGGGCCAGCTCGATCGCCAGGGGCTCGCCCTTCTCGATCGGGATGTCGTTCACCGGGACCGTCGAGGCGTCGCCGGCCTTCGCGAGGCCAATCTTCAATTTCAGACCGTAGGCAATGAGGTCGCTCTTCTTCACGAGGTGGCCCTTCTGGTTCATGAAATCGAGCGAGAGGTAGGCGTTGTCCTGGAAGATTCGGATCTCCCTGTTCTTCTTCAGGCTCATGCGCGAAGCGCTGAGGTTGGCCACGCAATCGTTCTCAAACTCGATCCGGGCATTCGCGATGTCCTCGGTCTTCGACAGCACGTTGATGCCGACGCTGTCGATCTTGCGAATCGGCGACTTCACCAGCGCGAGCACGATGCCGATGTCGTGAATCATCAAATCGAGCACCACGCCGACCTCCGTGCCGCGGGTTTGATACGGCGCGAGCCGCTCGGCGGTGATGTATTGCGGGTGATTGGCGTGCTTTTCGAGAAAGCTCATCACCGGGTTGAAATGCTCCACATGGCCGACCTGCACGATGCAGTTTCCCTTCTGCGCGGCGGCCAGCACCTGCTCCGCCTCGGCGAGACTGGCACACAGCGGCTTTTCGATCAGCAAATGGCAACCCTGGGCGAGCAACGGCAGCGCCACTTCCGCATGTCGATCGGTGGGCACCACGACACTGACGGCCTCGCACGCCGCGCCGAGCTCGGCGATCGTCTCAAAGCGCCGGCAATTGTGTTTGGCACAAATCTCAGCGGCCCGCGCGTCGCTGGTCTCATAGATTCCGACCAACTCGACATCGGGCAGCCCCGCATAGATGCGCACATGGTGTTGCCCCAGCGAACCGACGCCGGCGACGCCACACTTGATCTTCGTTTTGGCCATGGCCGAAAACGTAGCGGCCACCCCTGCCACCGCCAGTCTCTTTTGACTCGTCCCGAGCGCAGGATCATCGCCGCGCGCTGCGTTGCCCGATCGCTACCGAATGTCGGAGGGCAAGCGCGGCGTCGAAATCAGCTCGGCAAACACCTCCCACCGCCGCTGAGCATCGCCCGCCGCCTGGCGCTCGACGTAGCGTTCCACGATCTGTTCGCCAAGGTTGTAGTTGATGACGTAGCTGCGATATTTGTCGATGAACCGGACGCGCTGTTTCGCCCGCGCGGGATTCATCAGCGCAAAGCGGTTGAGCCACTCGGCTGCGGCATCCGCACTGATCTCGCCATCGAGGTAGCGCCGGGCCGCCTCGTTCCCGGCAAAGTTGAGCTGTTTGGTCAGACTCAGGATGTGCGCATACTCGGCAGCCCGGGTCGGATCGAGGCCCGCCAACGGAAACAGCACGTCGCGCGCAAAGGCGGTGTGCTCCTCGCCCGGAAACGCCACCACGATGCCGTAGTTGCCCGTGCCCTCCGCAATGAACGACTGCGGGCTGAACAAGGGATAAACCGAGAATTCCATCCAGCCCCGGTCGCGCACGAGGTTTTTCTCCAGCAGCACATTGAAGACATGGTGCCCGGGGTAGCCTTCGTGACAGGCCAGATCTATCGCGCGCTCGATGTAGATCGGCAGGCTCGTGTTCACCTGGATGACGCTTTGGAAATTGCCCTGATACCAGTTGTAGGCGCTCCAGGGTTTGTCGGTCACATACTCCACCGTGAAATTTTCACCTGCCGGCAACGCGATGTTGCGACCCGTGCGTTCCCGCGCCGCGGCAATCGCCGCCTGAAAGACCGCGTCAATCCTGTCGGCGGGGATGACGAAATCACGGCGAAACGTCTCCAGACGTTCGGTGACGGTGCCCGCACCGGGCAGGGCCTGATCCAGCTGAACCATCAGATTCTGGAAGAATGCCTCGGAGCGTGTCGGCGCCACGGCATCGTAGAGACGCTCCGACTCCTCATCGAAAGTAAACTTTGTCCCTTCGAGCATCGCCACTCGGGCTTCCAACGCCGCCAGTTGCCGGTCGAGGAACTTGTGCCGCAAACGACCCAACTCTTCAGCGCCGGAAACATCCATCGCAGCAAGGGCCGCCCGCAATCCCGCCGCCCGCACCCGAATCACGGGCAACGCGGACTTCTCGGCCTCAATCTCCGCCTTCCACTCCGCCGGTCCGTAATAGGCGTCAACATAGTCGCCATCATGCAATCCGACCGCGAGCACGAGCTTCACATACGTTTCGGCAACGCGATTCATTCCCGTATCGTCAGGATGCGCGCGACCGCCGGCGGCGGCGCAGCCAACCAGCAGGACCAGGAGCGAGCGTGACAGAAATCCGAAGGGCAGAGTCATGCACCACTCCTACTCGGCGCGCCGCTGCGGGCAAGCCCGGGCTCTCCCGGCCTCAAACAAACCGGCCCGTCTGCAGCAGCAATTGACGCCCCGTGCGTCGGGCGTGCGCCGCATTGTGCGTCACCAGCACCAGAGCTGTATTTTCCTCGGCGCATACCTCCAGCAGAAGATTGACCACTTCTTCACCCGTGCGCTCGTCGAGGTTGCCGGTCGGTTCATCCGCAAGGATGACCGAGGGTCGGTTCATCAATGCCCGAGCCACGGCGACCCGTTGACGTTCGCCGCCCGAAAGATGCGCCGGAGTGTGCGATGCCCGTCCAGCAAGGCCGACGCGTTTGAGAAGAGCTTGCGCACGCTGGCACTCGGCTTGGCCGGGACGCCCCAGCATGCGTGCACCCATCAGCACATTCGCAAACGCATCGATTTCCGGAATCAAGTAATACGCCTGAAACACCATGCCGAGATACCGCCCACGCCGCGCAGTCAGTTCACCCAGCGACAATTGCGCCGTCGCCTCGTGGCCCCACCACAATTCCCCCGCGTCGGGCCGATCGAGTCCGGACAGGAGATTCAACAGCGTGCTCTTGCCCGAGCCGGATTCACCGCGAATGCTCACGCTCTCACCGGGCGCGATCGCGAGATCCACGCCGCGCAAGACCTCGAGCATCGCATCACCACTGCGGTAACTCTTGCGCAAGCCGGTCGCGTTGAGAATGGCGTCAGGCATGGGAGGTGGAACGCGTTGACCTCAACGCGTTGTTTGCGGCGATTATCCTGAGAGAGCGGAGGGGACACCGCGCTCCGCCTGTGGCTCTATTATTCACTGCGCAACGCCTCCACGGGTTTGAGCCGCGCCGCCCGCCAAGCGGGAATCAGGCCGGCAAGCGTCGCTGCGGCGGCCGAGAAGACCACAATGATGAGAACATCCTTCGGCTGCGTGTGCGCCGGCAGGGAGCTGAATTGGTAGAACTTCACGAAGGCCTCCTCTCCCATCGTGAACCGAGCGATGATCTGCACGAGCCCGTCGCGCCACTGGAGCAATGCGAATCCCATGGCGAGGCCGGCCGCGATACCGGCGATGCCGATCACCAGTCCCTGCGTGCAAAAACACAGGGCAACGTCACGGGCCTTGCCCCCCATGGCCGCGAGCAGACCGATTTCGCGTGTCTTGCGAACGACCGACATCAAAAGCGAACTCGTGATCGAGAACGCCGCGACGACGATGATGAAGGTGAGGAGGAAAAAAATCATGTTCCGCTCAAAGCTGAGCACCGCCTGGAAGTCGGCGTTACTTTCAAACCACGTCTGCGCGAAAGTCGGGGCGGGCAGCACGCCGTTCAAGAGCGCCGCCGCCCGGTAGGGCTCGACGCCGGGTTTGAGGCGGACGTTGTAGCCATGCACCATGCTGCCCATGCCGTAGAGGTCCTGCATCAGGCGCACCGAGCAAAGCACCGTGGAACTATCGAGCTGTTGATGGCCGATTTGAAAAATCCCGACAACCTTCACGTCGCGCGGCAGCAGCATCTCATCGCGCTTCAAACGATCCATCATCAACGGCGAGTAGATGCTCACCGAATCCCCCACGCGCACCCCGAGCGAACGCGCGAGGATTGAGCTGAGAATCACCGAGTCGTCGTCGAGATCTTCGAAGGAACCGCGTTGCAGATATTTTTGCAGGGGGATGACGTCCTTCATTCGCTCCGGTTCGAAGCCCGTAATCGTGGGAAAGGCCGGCCGCTGCGCAAACTCGAGCATCACCACGCCCGCCGCATACGGGGCATACGCCGCCACGTCGGGCGACTTCGCCAGTGCTTGTTCCACCAAGGCTGCGGTGGCCTGATCGATCGACGTCCGCGCGCGCACCTGCACCTCCCCCTGCGTATCGATGATCATCCGCTGGATCTGATAGCCAAAGCCTCCCATGACGCTGGTCGACACGAGCATCAACGCCACGCCCAGACCGACGCCCAAGATCGAAACCAGCGTGAAGAACGAGATCCGCCCGGTGGGGAACAGTTGCTTGAGGGCTAGATAGACGGGCCAGGGCATGGTTCAAAAACACAGAGCAGCGGAGGACACAGAGTCGAAACGGGGTTCGCTCCTGCCCGGGTGCTCTCTGTGTCTCGGTGGTTCAATTTTCAACGCTCGGTCGCATGGACGGGAACAAAATGACGTCGCGGATGCTTTCCGCCCCCGTGAGCAGGATGCACAAGCGATCGATGCCGACGCCCATGCCACCTGCCGGGGGCATGCCGTGCTCGAGAGCGAGGAGGAAATCGGCGTCCATTCTCTGCTGATCATCGCCCACCTGCTGCTCGAACATTTCGCGCTGCACGAACGGGTCGTTCTGCTCCGAGTAGGCCGGCGCGACTTCCATGCCGCCGATGCATAGCTCGAACACGTCGATCAGACCGGCGTCCTCGAGATTCAGCTTCGCCAGCGGGCACAGCTCCTTGGGTAGGTGCGTGACGAACGTCGGCTGGATCAGGGTCGGCTCAATCTTCTTGGAAAAGATTTCGTTCACGACCTCGAAGGTCTGCCAGCCCTCGTGCACGTCGAGTCCGAGCGCCTTCGCCGCTTCGGTGGCCTTCGCGCGGTAGTCGGGCGTGTTGCGCAATGCGCTCAGTTTGAAGCCGACCGCTTCATCAATCAGCGTAAAATACCGCACGGAACGCCACTCGCCGGCGAAGTTGATCATCTCGCCGCTCGCCGCATGCTTGATCTCAAAGGTGCCGATCACGTCGCGGCAAAGGTCGGTGAAGATCGCCTTGATCAGGTCCATCATGCCCCGGAAATCCGAGTAGGCCTGGTAAACCTCGAGCATGGTGAACTCGGGATTGTGCTTCCGCGAAATGCCCTCGTTGCGGAAAATGCGGCCGATCTCATACACGCGATCATAGCCGCCGACGAGCAGCCGCTTCAGGCGCAGCTCCAGCGCGATGCGCAGGAAAAAATCGGTGCCAAGCGCGTTGTGATGGGTGACGAACGGCCGCGCGGCCGCGCCCCCGGCCACGGTTTCGAGCACCGGCGTTTCGACTTCGAGAAAATTCCGTCCCGCGAGGGTCTGCCGGATGCTCGCCACGATGCGGCTGCGCATCATCAGGCGCGCGCGCGACTCGGGATTCACGATCAGGTCGAGATAGCGTTGACGATAGACTTGCTCGGCATCGGTCAGGCCGTGCCACTTCTCCGGCAGCGGACGCAGCGCCTTCGACACGACCGTGAATTTGTCCACGCGCACCGTGACTTCGCCGGTCTTGGTTTTGAAAAGCGTTCCCTCGGCCCCGATGATGTCGCCGAGATCGAGTTTCTTGAAGGCCGCGTAGGCATTGTCTCCGACCACGTCCTTCTTCAGGTAGAGTTGGATCTGGCCCTGTTGATCGAGGATTTTGACGAACTGGCTCTTGCCCATGTCGCGGATCACGACGAGGCGGCCGGCGACCTTGACCGGCACGGTGTTGTCCTGGCCATCGACGTGGGCTTTCAGCGCATCGCCCGAAAAATCAGCCTGTTCGCAACTGGCGCGGAAGGGGTCCGCGCCTGCGGCACGCATGTCCTGCAGCTTCTTGAGCCGCACGGCATACTGATCGTGGCTGATGTCTTCGGGGATATCGCTCATGGAACGGTGCACGATTGGAGGCGGTTCCGCGCGGCGCAAATGGAAATTCGCCTCCTTCCTCTCTCTGCGGCGGGTCTTTTGTTATGGTCGGCTCTTCCTCTGGCATGGGCGGGCCGCCCATACCACGTGGCACGGGCGGCCCGCCCGTGAGCTCGCTCCGGGTTGCCGGTCGAAACAAAAGGCCCTGCGAAAACCCCGGGTTGCGTCATCTTTGATTTGAACGGAACGCATTCTTACCCGAGGTTACCCCTTCCGTGAACGCCCGTCCGCCCACCATCGCCACCACCCTAGATTGGGGACGGACCCGCTATGCGGAGGGCTGGAAACGCCAGGAGGAGCTGGTGGCGCGGCGCAACGCCGGCGAAGCCCCCGACACACTCGTCTTCACCGAGCATGAACCGGTCTTCACGATGGGTGTGCGGCGCGGCGCCGAGCAGAACCTGCTCTGGAACGAAACCGAGCTCGCCCGTCGCGGCATCGACTTGGTCACGACCAACCGGGGCGGCGACATCACTTACCACGGGCCCGGCCAGATCGTCGGCTACCCGATCGTGAACCTCGGTCCCCGCAAGGACCTGCACGCCTACCTGCGTTTCCTCGAGGACGTGATGATTGCCTCGGTCGCCCACTTCGGGCTCACCGCGGACCGCAATCCCGGCAAGACCGGGATTTGGATCGAGCGGCGCAAGATCGCCGCCATCGGCGTCGCCGTAAAGAAGTGGACGACCTTTCACGGCTTCGCGCTCAACGTGAACACCGACCTCAGTCCGTTCACCGGCATCGTCCCTTGCGGCATCACAGCCAGCGACGGCACCGTGACCTCCATGCAGCTCGAACTCGGCCAACCGATCGACCTCGCCGAGGTGCGTCGCGTCCTCGCCGCCGAATTCTGGCGCGCGCTGCCGCAATTCTTTAAAGTGGAGAACACAGATAAATACGGATAAAGTCGGGCTTCTGCCCGAGCATTGCTTGAAAAATCTGTGTGCATCCGTGGCCATCTGTGGTTTCTTCCGCTGCTGACATGACGCCCGCCCTCCGAAAACCCGACTGGCTCCGTGCCAGGCTGCCCTCCGGCCCCGGCTACCAGGCCACGCGTCGCTTGGTCGAGGAAAACAAGCTCCACACCGTTTGCCAAAGCGCCCAATGCCCGAACATCGGCGAGTGTTGGACCCGCGGCACCGCGACGGTGATGATCCTCGGCAACATCTGCACGCGCTCCTGTAATTTCTGCGCCATCCAGGTCGGCCGCCCCACCGAATACGATCTCGGTGAACCTGCCCGCGTCGCCGACGGCGTGCAAAAGATGGGCCTGCGGCACTGCGTCATCACCTCCGTCGCCCGCGACGACCTGCAGGACGGCGGCGCCAGCGTCTGGGCCGCGACAATCCGCGCCATCAAATACAAAAGCCCCCACTGTGCCATTGAGGTGCTCGTGCCGGACTTCAAGGGCCACATGGATCTGGTCGACATCGTCCTCGACGCCAAGCCCGACATTTTCAACCACAACATCGAGACCGTGGAGCGCCTCCAACGCCCCGTCCGCGTGCAAGCCCGTTACGACCGCTCCCGCTCCGTTCTCCGCCACGCCAAGAGCCGGGGCTTCACCACCAAGACCGGCATCATGCTCGGCCTCGGCGAGACGCAGGACGAGATCGCGCAATGCCTTCGCGACATCGCCAGCGACAAGACCAACATCCTCACGATCGGCCAATATCTGCAACCCACGCCGCAACACTGGAAGATTGACCGCTGGGCTCCGCCGGAGGAATTCGCCCACTGGAAAAATTTCGGCCTCGAACTCGGCATCGGCGTCGTGGAATCCAGCCCGCTCGTGCGTTCCAGTTACCACGCCGACGAACAGTCGCAGAAATACACCGGCCCCGAGCATCTGAACACCGCGAACACCTTCGCGTCGGCCTGATACCAGCCTCCCCCGCAGGCCAAACGCGCGCGAGCCAAACATTCGGAGCTGGCCGCCAAGCGCGAATTGCCTTCCTGCGGCGAATCGTTTTTCGTGCCCGGATGAACTCCCGTCTGCTCGCCGTTCTCACTGCCTGTTGTTCATTATTCGCCTCCGCCGTTACTGCGGGTGAATTGCTCTGGGGGCCGATGCTCGGCTACCGGACCCACAAGGAGGTTTTTCTTTCACTCGAGGTGAAGGACGCGAAGTCCGTCACGCTCGACTATTGGCTGGCGGGCAAGCCCGGAACAAAACAGTCGCTCACGCAGGTAAATCCCATCGTCACGCCCGCCGGCGGGCAAATTGTCCAATTCCGCCCAAGTATGCTCGAAGTCGGCGCCGACTACGAATACACGCTCAGCATCGACGGAGAAAAACTCTCGTTCCCCTATCCCACGACCTTCAAGACCACGAAGCTGTGGGAATGGCGTGGGCCTCCACCCGATTTCAGCTTTCTCGTCGGTTCGTGCCTCTACGTCAATGAGCCGGCGATCGACCGCCCCGGCACCCCCTACGGCAAGGGCTTGGCGACGCTGACGCTCGCCGGGAACACAGGCGCCGACTTCATGGTCTGGCTCGGCGACAACTGGTATTACCGCGAGGTGGATTACAGTTCCGTCAGCGGCCTTTGGCATCGCGCCCAACACGATCGCGCCCAGCCCGAGATGCAAAAGCTCCTCGGCACCATGCACCATTACGCCACGTGGGACGATCACGACTACGGCCCCAACGACAGCAACTGGTCGTATGAATTCAAGGACGAGACCCGGGGAATTTTCAAAAACTACTGGGGCAACCCGAGCTACGGCGAGCGCGACAACCCCGGTGTCTACACAAAATTCTATTGGGGAGATGCGGTGTTTATTTTGATGGACGACTACACCTACCGCGACGACGCCCAGCTCGATCAGAACACCCACGCAGCGAAGTCCCAATGGGGGCGCCGCCAGATGGAGTGGCTCAAGCAATCCCTGCTGCAGGCGAAGAGCCTCGGCCATTACACCTTCAAATTCATCGGCAACGGAACCCAGGTCCTCCAAGGAGTCGCACGCGGCTCCAGTCACGTCGGTTACCAGCACGAGCGCGAGGAACTCATCCAGTTCATCGCCGACAACCAGATCACGGGCGTCGTCTTCCTCACGGGTGATGTGCATCACACGGGGCTCTATCGCCGGCAACTCGGCGCCGACGGGCCGTGGATTTTCGAAATCACCTCCTCACCCCTTTCGGCCGGCTCTTGGGCCGTCGAAACCAGCCCGAAGGCCGACGACCCTTTGGTCATCAAAGAAACGCTCGTCGGTGACCAAAATTTCGTGACCGTTTCCGTCACCGGCGAAGGTGCCACTCGTGCGCTTGTCGTCAGTTCGACCGACAAGCAGGGCGTCAAGCGCTTCGAATACACCATCAAGGCGACCGACCTCGGCTACGTCCCGCGTCGGCGCTCGGTCCGGTAGCATCAGCCCTATCGCACTCAGCATTAGAGAATAACCTCGCCTCGCTTCGGGGTGGGGTTATTTTTTTGAGGGCAAAGCCCCCCTCATGGACAACAAAAAGAAAATTGTCGAAAACTGGTTGCCCCGCTACACGGGCGTCGCGCTCAAGGACTTCGGAAAATACGTTCTCCTGACCAACTTTGATCATTACGTGGAACTCTTTGCCGAGTGGCACAACGTGCCGGTCGTCGGTCGTGACCGGCCGATGACCAGCGCTACCGCGGGCGAAATCTCGATCATCAATTTCGGCATGGGCAGCGCGACCGCCGCCACCGTCATGGACTTGCTCACCGCCATCAAGCCGAAGGCCGCGCTTTTTCTCGGCAAGTGCGGTGGGCTCAAACACCGCGCCAAGATCGGCAGCCTGATTTTGCCCATCGCAGCCATCCGCGGCGAAGGCACAAGCAACGATTATTTCCCCCCCGAAGTTCCCGCCCTGCCATCGTTCGCCCTGCAGAAGGCGATCTCCACCACCATCCGGGACAGCAAACAGAACTACTGGACCGGCACCGTCTACACCACCAACCGCCGCGTTTGGGAACACGACGGCGATTTCAAAAAATACCTCGCGCGCCTTCGCGTGATGGCGATCGATATGGAAACCGCGACGATCTTCATCACCGGTTTCGCCAACGAGATTCCAACCGGTGCCTTGCTCCTCGTCTCGGACGAACCAATGACCCCCGAAGGGGTGAAGACGGCCGACAGTGATCGCAAAGTCGACGGCGATCACGTCTCGATGCACCTGCGCATCGGCATCGATTCGCTCAAGCAACTCGTCAACAACGGGCTCACGGTCAAACATCTGAAGTTCTGAACCACCGTGGATCATCCCGCTGGATTCGCGCAATTTGCAGGTAGGGCGGACCGGCCCGTTCCGCCATCGGCCATCAGTCCGTTGAATAGGACAGACCAGACCGCTCCGCCGCACTAACCGCATGCTCGTTCGCATCAAAGGAGCGATTTCGAATTGTTACCTCCTGCTCGGCAACCGGCCGGTGCTGGTCGACACAGGTGCTCCGGGCGACTTACCCCGGATCATGGCGGCCCTCAAATCACACCAGATCGAGCCACCACAGCTCGCGCTCATTCTGCTGACCCACGGGCACAGCGATCACGCGGGCAACGCCGCCGAGTTGCAGCGCCGCAGCGCTCGTCCGGTGGCAATGCACGCCAACGACGCCGCCCTCGCGCGCTTGGGCGAAAACGGGGTTCTCGCCGTGCAATCCGAACTGGGCCGCCTGATCCGCCCGTTTGTCGATGAGCCTTTCCCCGCCTTCGAGCCCGACATCCTTTTCCGCGAGCCCTTTTCGCTGGAGCCCTACGGCGTGCGCGGCAACGTCGTCCCCACCCCGGGCCACACGCTCGGCTCGGTCTCGGTCGTGCTCGACACGGGTGAGGCGATCATCGGGGATGTGCTCCGCGGCAGCATGGTCTGGCCGAATCGCGCACGGCCGCATTTTTTCTGCAACGACCCGGAGTTGAACACGCGCAGCATTGTCCGCCTCGCGCGCGAAGGCCTGCTGCGCTGCCACCCCGGGCACTTCGGCAGTTTCCCCGGTTCGCAACTCGGGCGCTTCCTCTCCACCGGTGGCGGTGAAATCCTCGAGTTCTCCGGCGAGCCGGTGTGACACACCCGTCGCGGGCGCGAGCTTGCGCGCCCCTCCTCCAGCAGACATCAAAGCACCGTGGCCCACAAAATCGCCTTTCTCGGTTCCGGCCGCCTCGCCTCCGCGATCATTCGCGGCTTGATTGCGAAAAACGTCTGCGCGCCTGCGGAAATTGCCGCGACGGGCAAGACAGGCGCGTCCGCGCAGGCGCTCGCGACCGAAACCGGCATCTCCTTTCAACCCGATCTCGCACGCCTCCTCGGTCCCGCCGAGATCGTGATCGTCGCCTTCAAGCCCCAATCGCTCGCCACCGCCGACCCGCGCCTCGCTGAACTTTCCGCCGGCAAGCTGGTGGTTTCGCTCCTCGCGGGCAAACGCCTCGCCCGGCTCGCGCAGATTTTCCCGCACGCGCGCAATCTCGTGCGCACCATGCCGAACACGCCTGCGGCCATCGGCGCGGGCATCACGGCCTATTGCGCCAACCAACCCCTCGCAGCCGCCGACCGGCAAGCCGTGGAAACCCTGCTCGGCGCACTGGGTCAGTTCCTCGAACTCGACGAGAAGCACCTCGACGCGGTCACCGCCCTCAGCGCCGGCGGACCGGCCTTTCTCTTCGAGTTCACCGCGGCGCTGCGCGAAGCCGGGATCGCGGCCGGTCTGCCCGCCGACGTTTCGGAACGGCTCACCGTCGAAACCATCCTCGGTTCCGCCCGGTTGCTCGCGCGCACCGGCAGTTCCCCCGAGGCGTTGCGCGATCAGGTCGTCTCGCCCAACGGCACCACCTTCGCCGGCCTGCAAGTGATGGAGGCCCGGCAATTCCGCGCCACGATGCGCGACACCATCCTGGCCGCCACCCGGCGCGCCGACGAACTGTCCCGCGACGAGTCGGGCTAGTATCACTTTGTGATGTTCCTCGCAAAATGGGGGCGACTCCACTTGTAACCTATTAGGTTACATCCCCACTGGGAATCAGCGAAATCACGGCAGTGGACCTTCCAGAGTAATACTAGGCGTCTGGGTGCGCCAACGGGATGCTCTCGGACGGCCCGCCGCTGCCGCGCCCAAGTCAAAAACCATCGGAACGTTCGTGTATCGCGGCTTTTCCGTCTGGATTCCCGGTCGTTAATGCAGAATTCTCACGCCATGTCTTCCCCTCTTTCCGGCCGTATTCTCGTCACCGGTGGCGCCGGTTTCATCGGCAGCGCACTGGTCTGGGCGCTCAACCAACGCGGCCTGACCGACATCGTCGTTTCCGATTTTCTCGGCACGGACGAGAAATGGAAGAATCTCGTGCCGCTGAAGTTCGCCGACTACGTGGAGGCCGGGCATTTTCGCACGCGCCTCTCGACGGACCCCAAGGCCTTTGGCCGGTTCACCACCGTGTTTCACCTCGGCGCCAATTCCTCGACGACCGAGAAGAACGCCGCGCTGCTGATCGACAACAACTACGCCTACACCAAGGAGCTCGCGGTCTGGGCGATGACGCAGGACTCCCGCTTCATCTACGCCTCGTCCGCCGCGACCTACGGCGACGGTGCGCACGGGATGGATGACCAGTCGGAAGACCTCGCCGCCCTGCGTCCGCTCAACATGTATGGCTATTCGAAGCATCTTTTCGACCTGCACGCGCAGCGCCAAGGCTGGTTGAAGCGCATTGTGGGCGTGAAGTATTTCAATGTTTTCGGCCCCAACGAGGACCACAAGGGCGACATGCGCTCACTCGTGAACAAGGCCTTCGCCCAAATCACGGCCACCGGCGCACTGAAACTGTTCAAGAGCCACCGGGCGGAATTCAAGGACGGCGAGCAGAAGCGCGATTTCCTCTACGTGAAGGATGCGGTGGAGATGACGTTGCACTTTGCCGACCAAGCGCGGACGGCCGCCGGATTGTTCAACCTCGGCTCCGGCCAGGCCAACACGTGGCTCGCACTCGCGGACGCAATCTTCGGCGCGATGGGCCGCAAACCGCAAATCGAGTTCATCGATATGCCCGGGGAACTGCGCGGCAAATACCAGTATTTCACGCAAGCCGACACGACGAAGCTCCGCGCCACCGGTTTCGCGCGCCCGATGACACCGCTCGATGGTGCCGTGCGCGACTGCGTGCAGAACCATTTGATGACAGGCCGCAAACTCGGCGAGTAAGGCCAACATCCATCGACTTGTGGATCCTGGCGCGGCAGCGCCGGTAGTCGGTGCCGCGAAGGCTGTTGCACTTCGCGCCGCCGGACCGTCCATTCTGCTCCCTGCGGAACCGTCAGGGCTGACGGACCACGGGATTGGGTGACGTTGCTCCGGCCGAGGGGTAATCGACGCTCAAACGGGGCCACGTCTGCGGCACGGCAAAGCGTTCCGCCGTCACGCGGGCCGAGTTCAATTCCATTTTTGAAAACACCATGACGTAAAGAGTCTTGTCGCCGACCTTGGTCTCGATCCGCTGGGGCTGCAGTGTTCCGTCGATTTCCCGGAATTCGCTGAATATCGTCTCCACGGTCAACCGCTGTTCACGTGCGATGCGGAAGACGCTGCGCCGCACGATCTCGGCGGTCTTGTTGTCGATCCAGAGAAAAAAGATGTCGTCCCGCGCGCTCATCACGAGCAGCTTGCTGGCCGGTCGGCCGTGCACCTGCTCCTCTCCGGCATAATCGACCGTGTAGCCCTTGAGTTCGAAATCCACCAACGGCCCGTCAAAATCCGCGTTGGCAATAAAATCGGTCCTCTCACTCGGAGCCATGCGGAGCGGCCTCCCGCCCTCCACCTCGCTGTTGGAAATGAGCGGCTCGTGGCTCCCGTCGAAAATCTGGGTGACACGGCGCTTCGGCGTCGTGCTTTCCAGCCTCAACTGACCCGGACGGGCGGCCCACAGCTTAAAGTCAATGATCTCATCGCCGGCGAGCGTGCGACCTTCCGCATAAAGCGACTGCAGCGCCCGGGCCCGGCCATCTGAACGCTCGCTGTGTCGGCGCGCGATGTCGCGCCCCAGATCACTGGCAAAGGCGGTCGCGGCGAGCACGACAAAGCAAAGGACCAACCGAATCATGTTCCCACTGTGCGCAGCCGGCTGCGCCCGTCCATCCCGATCAGCGCAAAGGCCGATAGGCGGCTTGCGGTCGGCCCCCGCCCTCGCACACTCGGGCCATGGAATTTGGCTGGTGGGAACGCGACGAAGAAAAAACAAATTGGAACATCTCGGTGCGGTTCCATGGCGGCAACGTCACGTTCAGCCGCAAGCACGGCCACCACAACCCGTGGGAAGACTTCAGGCCCACCGACGATCAGTGGGACCGCTTGCTCAAGGAAGCCGAGCGACGCCTGCCCCGCAGGCTCATGAGCAAACAGGAGTTCGCCCGGCTCACGGAGTGCCGGCCGAAGTAAGGAACGGTCGCACCCGCGGCCACAAAAACACAAACGAGGACGCAAACTCCTCCGGGCGCTCGGCGACCCAACGGTCGATTTCTGATATCGCGAACCACGCCCCGCGCTGGATTTCCCGGGCATTGAGGGAGAACGGCCCCTCCCCGTCGGCCCGGTAGATCCAAACAAACTCCGCCCCGGTCTCGGCACCGGCGTCGAGCTTGAGGAGCCTTTGCGGGGGGCGGGCGGGACGAAAACCGAGCTCCTCGTCCAACTCCCGCAGCACCGTCGGGTCGTAGTCGTGGCCCGACTCCACGTGGCCGGCGCACGAGGAGTTCCACAACCCCGGAAAGGTGTCTTTCTCCAGCGAACGCTGGTGCAAAAACACCGCCCCGGCGCCGTTTTGCACAAACACGTGCACCGCCCGATGCCGCAGGCCCTGCGCATGCACCGTGCCTCGCGGTGCCCGGCTGATCACGCGATCGCGGTCGTCCACGACGTCAAACAACTCATTCAGGTCTTGGCCCAC
Source organism: uncultured Opitutaceae bacterium (assembly GCA_947085115.1). Taxonomy (GTDB): domain Bacteria; phylum Verrucomicrobiota; class Verrucomicrobiia; order Opitutales; family Opitutaceae; genus Didemnitutus. The sequence continues at coordinate 16,349 of CAMTVF010000055.1, forward strand.
GCCGGGAGTTTCCCGCCTAACTCCCTCAAGTCGAGCCGCCCTTTGGCTTCTCTCGAAGGTCGGAGGAAGTTTGGTTTGTCTTTCGGGTCGAATCCGGTGTTTCGTGAACCCTTCCCCTTTCCCATGGCCAAAATTGAAATCAGCCAAGTCGCCGACATCCTCAAGAAGCACAAGATCGACCCCGCGCTTCTGCGCGAGATCGTCGAGGAATTGAACTTCGTCACGCAGCCGAATGCGGACGACGACATCAAGCCCCCGGCCCCGAAGAAACAATTCGTCGTTCTCCTCTCGGACCCCGCAGGCAAGCTGCCGAAGCAGGACCTCACGGGCTGGGTCGTGCAGATCCCGGAGGACGCGAGCCCCTATTCCACCACCGATCGGATTTTCAAGGCCTCCTACGATTTCAACGCCTCGAAGCGCGGCCGCATGCTGCCCGTGAAGTCCATTGGGGAGTCCCTCGAAAGCGCGAGCGCCAAGTATTTCAAGGAGTCCGAACTCTGGGTGAAAACGAAATCCCCCGTCGCCGTCGTCGTGACCGACAACATTCTCCCGAAAGACGAAATCAAGATCGAGAAAGTGGACCGCCGTCGTCGCTTGGAAGAGGAATAAGGGGAGATGCTTCGCTTGACATAACTGGTTTGGTTGGCGTCGCGGCGGGTTGATCTTACTCCTTCAGGTCCTCTTCGATCGCACTGAACTGCTCCAGCGCCGCTTCGAGGTCGGCGACGATGTCGGCGGCGATGATGCCGGGGGCGGGGAGGTTGGCGCTGTCTTCTAGGGCGTCGTCCTTGAGCCAGAAGATGTCGAGGTTCACCTTGTCGCGCTTGATGAGCTCGTCGTAGGTGAAGGACTTGAAGCGCTCGGTTTCTTTGCGGTCATGCCTTGAGGTGGAACGCGTTGTCCCCAACGCGTTTTTTCCGACGCGTCCAAAATAACACGCCACGAAGTCATCGAGGTCGCCGCGCTTGAGGGTGTTTTCCTTGAGCGTGAAGTGCTGGTTGGTGCGGAGGTCGTAAATCCAGAGCTTCTCGGTCCAGGCTTTCTTGTCGGCGGCGGGCTTGCGGTCGAAGAAGAGGACGTTGGCCTTCACGCCTTGGGCGTAGAAGATGCCGGTCGGCAGACGGAGCAATGTGTGGACATCGGCCTGCTGGAGAAGTTGGCGGCGGATGGTCTCCCCCGCCCCGCCCTCGAAGAGGACATTGTCGGGAAGGACGACGGCGGCGCGACCGTGCTGCTTGAGGATGGTGAAGATGTGCTGAAGGAAGTTGAGCTGCTTGTTGCTCGTGCTGGCCCAGAAGTCGTCGCGGTTGATGACAAGGGATTCCTTGGACTGCTCGCCCTCAGCGTTCGTGATGGTGACGCTGCTCTTCTTGCCGAAGGGTGGATTGGCCAAAACCATGTCGTATTCGCCGTGCTTGCCGGCGAGGGCGTCCTTGGTCGTGACTGGCAAATCAGTGGTGTCAGACTCACCGCCGATGCCGTGGAGCAGCATGTTCATCGCACAGAGGCGGGTGACGCTGTCCACCAGCTCGATGCCGTGGAAGGTGCCGCTCTTGAGGGCTTTCTTCTGGGCACGGTCGAGGCCGGGCAACTTGGCGAGGTAGTCGTGGGCGGCAAGGAGGAAGCCGCCGGTGCCGCAGGCGGGATCGCAGATGGTCTGGCCGGGCTTGGGCGCCATGACCTCAACCATGGCTGAGATAAGGGAACGGGGAGTGAAGTATTGGCCGGCCCCGCCCTTCACATCCTCGGCGTTCTTTTGCAGGAGCCCCTCGTAGGCGTCGCCCTTCACATCGGCGTCGAGCATCGTCCACTGCTCCTTGTCGATGAGATCGACGATGAGCCGTCGGAGTTTGGCGGGGTCCTGGATTTTGTTCTGCGCCTTGCGGAAGATGATGCCCAGCATGCCGGTCTTCTTGCCGAGCGTTTCGAGAATGTGCCGATAATGCGTTTCCAACGCATCACCATCCTTGGCGAGGAGACTCGGCCAATCGTATCCGACCGGCACAGGGGAAGGCTTGCCTGCCGTCCGTAGCCCATCGGGCGAAGGATGGTTGAACGGTGCGCGGCTTTGCTCGTCAGCCATTTTCAAGAACAGCAGAAACGTCAACTGCTCGACGTAATCCCCATACGAGAGACCATCGTCTCTCAGGATATTACAGTAGTTCCAAAGTTTCTGAACCAGGGCGGGAGCGGTCATGGTGTTACTTTGTGCAGCATTGTGCTGAATTGTGCGGGTTTGTGCTGCATTGTGTTGAAATCAGTTGCAACCAGCGCCGTTTTCGGCGTTGTTGCTGCCAGTCAGATCTTAAAGGTTCCACCCCGGTGACAAGAGCCCATGGGGCTCTCTCGATAAGAGTAGCCGGGGTGGTCGCTTTTAGGGGTGGCGCACATCAGTAGTAAAGCCGGGTGCCGGCCTTGAAAATCTCGAATTCACTCCGCACCACTGGCCGGATCACGTTGTAAGAGCGGTCGTCACCACGATCCCATTTCCGGTAGATAGCCCAGTTGCAGTAGTCCGCGATCTGGAGGTCGAGATTGGATTTTGACTCATGGTGGTAGACCCGAAAGCGGATGCCGGGCGGCAACACTTTGGCCAGGGTGACCTTGACGGCCTTCTCCACCGCCTCGCGATGTTTGTTCACGGGCACCCGGTCGGTGAAAACAATCACTTCATGGAAATCGGCCAGCTGGTATTTACCCAGCACAAAACCCAGCAGATAGCCGAGCATCCGCGGGTAAAAATACTCCACCGGCTGCAACGCCGGTCCGGTCTTCTTTTTCTCCACGATGAGCGAGTCCACGCAAACACCGTCGAGGTGTTTTGCGATAATGCCGAACACCGAATTGCGCACGGCCTGCCGGTCTTCGGCCGCGTGGAAGTATTCGAGATTCGTGCCCAGTTCCACCAAGTCGTATTTCAGCTCAATCAGTTCCATGCCCGCGTGAAATGGCCGCTCTTTCGTGAGGCTGCTTAGGACAAAATATTTCGTGCCCGATGGCGAGAAATCCAAATTCCCGCCTTCGTCGAGGAAGACATAGAGAAACCGTGATGGCGGCACGACAGGAGGCTGGATATCGGGTGCCATGGGTTAGTTTTGGTCGCCGTCTTGGCCGTCATTCCGCCCTGTCCAGAGGCCTGTCCGCCATAGTTTCAACGACGGCGGAAGCCCCGAGCCTGCCTGCGGTGAGCTTGTCGAACCCGCCGAACGGGGCGAAGGAGGAAGGATGTTGCAGCTTGCCGGGCCGACTTGTCTCGCCGTCTCGTCTCGCAGTAACCGGTTGAAGGCGGAAACCCGGTGAAGGCGGAAGCCGGGCGAAGGCTGGTAATTCCAAAGCTTCTGAACTAGCGCGGGGGCAGTCATGTCTGGGCTTGAAGGTGAACGAAATCTCAGGAGGCTTGAAATTGCGGATTGGGGATTCCCGGTCGGCACAAGGTCTCGGTGAACACCGGGGCCTTTTGTTTTTCATGGGACTATCATTCCAGTCTTGGGATCTAGCACGACTACATCCACCCATGGGGTTCCTCGCAAAGGTAGAAATCCTGATCGGTCTGACGAAAGGAGCCGGAGCCCCGCCACATGGGAGGTCGCGGCAATCCAGACATCATTATGGTCGTGTTGGATCGCCAAACCGTGCGCCTTTGCGTGCGAGTAAAGCAGGGCCCAACGCTGGTGAATCTCTGGGCGTGATATTGGCAGCACCAGCAACTGCGAGATTGCCTGCTTAAGCAATGTCTGGCGTCGGTCGCCCCAACTTTGGGCGAAGGCCCACAACTCCCCCACTGTGACCTCGGAGATCGCCGGACGGAATGGCGACTGCCTAAGTTGGAACTGCCCATCAACTGCGGCTGAAAAAGCACTGGCCTGTCTGGTGGCGTGAAGCACGACATTGGTGTCGAGCAGATAGGCAGTCACCTGGCTCATGACATCAACTCAGTGCTTCCACAGCGGCGGCAAACTCCTCATCGGACTCCTCGGTTGGGATGGCCCCGAGGATGGCGGCATACGCGGATTTTTCTCCCGGTCGCAGGCGGGCGGCCTTGATTACATCTTTCAGGACGGAAGCGGTCGGCGTTTCGCGGAAAAAACCATCCTGCACTGAAGCGGGTGCAATGGCGTCAGCGTCGATGCGAAGGAGCCCGCCGGAGGGACGGAAGATACCCGCACCCTCAACCACCACTTCGCGGTTAAAATACTCATGCAACGTATCCACCGGTGCCTTGCCTTCCCACACCGCGGTGACAACCACGCCCGGGCGCAGTTCGAGTTTGAGCACGCACTGGCTTGCGCCCATGACATCAAGGCGACCAGTGACGCGCACCCTGCGCGATTCGGGTGTGCGTGCCGCCAGCTCGGACGCAGCCGCTACGCTCGCGGCATCAATCCGGCCCGGATGCGCGACCTGCGCATCGGGTAATCCGATTTGTGTGAGCCCTCGTTTTACGATGCGCCCATAGCTGCACACGCGATTCAGCATACCCGGATCATAGCGGTTGCTCTCGACGCGCCGGGTAGCGATGTCGTCGAGCGAGGCCGCCAGCAGCTCGAACGCCGTCTGTTCAGGTTGCGGGCCATCGTCCCAAAGCAAATGCTGCTTGAAGAGTTCGCCCGCGGCCTCGCCGAAGGATGCTACCTCAAAACGAAGCAGAGTGGCATCGGGACCGTCGGCCGAATGCCCGAGGTAGTGCACATCAGCAGCCGCCTTCAGCATACCCGAGATGCGACCGCGGGCGCGGCTGGAATGCAGAAAGCCCATGCGAACCGCATCCTGCAGGGTTTCATGCAGATGGGTGAGCACAGGCCCAATGAGCTCGGGGCGCGGTTTGCGGCCGAGCCCTTCGGGTGCTTCCAGGCGAAATGAGCGTTCAACGAGTTTCATGGCGGGCCTCCTTTCCAGTAATGACGAGAGCTAGTGCAGCAGGTTCCGTTGGATGTCCAAGGCAAAAGCCGGGCGTGACGCCGGCCCGGGTATAGTGGCGTCGGTGAGAACGTTGACCAGCAGCAAGGTATAAGAAAACAGTCAGCGGTCGCACGGGGTGAAACCTATTTCGCTTTTGTTATCATTCCGCCCTGTCCGCGGTAGTCCTGGCAAAGGAGGAA
>CAMTVF010000056.1:0-6108 GCA_947085115.1 uncultured Opitutaceae bacterium
CACGCCAAAGGCTTATCAAGCACGGCTCGCCCAGTTCGAGGCCGACCGGGAGGCCGGCGCTTTTCACTGGCTGCCAGCCGGCCCCGAGGTGCTGGAGCGGATCACCGCAGTCTATGCCAGACTGCCCCGCACGGTTTACCTGCGCGGAGCCGATGCCGTGCATCTGGCCACCGCCGCCGTAAACGGTTTCAAAGCCATCCACTCCAACGATAGTCACCTGCTGGCCGCCGCCCCGCGCTTCAAGCTCAAGGGCCTCAATCCCCTCGCCGGGTGATGCATTCAAGTTTACCGCCCGAACTATCCTCCGTCCTCTATCCTCCGTCCTCGGAACCGAAGGCCTTCGCCAAGCGGTTCCAGATCGGCGGCCTGAGTCGCGACAAGCTTTACCCTTTGGTAAAGTCTGAGAATTCTCTCGCGTGGTCTACTTCGAAGTCAGCGCGAAGGAGAAAGAGAGATGCCCAAGTCGGTGCACGTCTCCCTCGACGGCCGCTCCGGCACCCGCACCCGCAAATTCGACTTCGATCTGACTCCGGTGCCCGTCAGCACCCGAACACCCAAGGGCCTCACCGCCACCAAGTGGCCGATCAAGGACGTGAAGAGGAATGAGTTAGTTCTGAAGTAATTGTTGGCTCCTTCATATTTCACTGACGTAATGTTTCTGTTATGTTAGATCAGCTCTTAACGAAGGCAGCCCTATTTATCGACATTGAGTCGGTGCCTGGTGGCGAAATCTTCGGATTGGGCGCGACGTTTGGTGATTCATACCGACGGGAGACACTGAACCCGAAAGACGTTGCTGCGTTTGTTAGGGAGCTTCGCGGGCTGGCCAATACTGCGGGTTTTGTGGCTGGCCATAACATCATCGCTCACGACCTGCCGATAATGGATGCTGCATTTTCGCTGCCAGAGCTGAAGCATCTCCCGGCAATCGACACGCTTTACCTCTCGCCGCTGGCGTTTCCGCGCAATCCCTACCACCGGCTGACCAAGAACGATCGGCTCGTCCGATCTTCGAAGAATCACCCAGCTCGTGACTGCGATTCGAGCAAGGTCATTTTGGAGGACTCAGTTGCCGCGTTTCGCTCTATGCTCGACGAGAGCAGAGCAGGCGAACGGCTCAGATTAACTCGCTGGTTACTCGCTCGGGCGGAGCTGCCGTGGAACGGCTCCAGAGGGATGGATTTCCTATTCGCACAAATCGGCGTGCCGACGATAGCTGAATCAGATGCCGCTGCAGCGTGGGTGAGCCAAACCGATGGATTCGGATGTCCGAATGCGGCCAAAGAGGAATGGGGGCAGGCGTTAGCAGCGCCGTCTCAAAGCGCCACACTCGCCTATGTCCTCGCGTGGCTGCCGGTCGCCGGCTCGGACTCCGTCTTGCCGGCTTGGGTCCGCCATCGGTTCCCGCAGACCGCCGCCGTCATCCGCCATCTCCGCAACACCCCATGTGCTGATCCGGTCTGTCGGTGGTGCTGTCAGACGCTGAGCCCCACGAAGCAGCTTCAACGGTTTTTCGGCTACCCTGCCTTCCGACCTGAACCGGCTCTTGCTGATCGTCCCAACGTCAGCTTGCAGGAGGAGATTGTTCGCCAGGCGATGGCCGGCACGTCCGTCATCGGCATTCTGCCTACCGGCGGCGGAAAGTCGCTGTGCTTCCAAGTTCCAGCGCTCCACCGTTTCTTCACGACAGGTGCGCTGACGATCGTCCTCACGCCGCTGCAAGCGTTGATGAAGGACCAAGTTGACGGACTGATCGAGAAGACATCGACCTCGTGCGTCGCCGCGCTCAACGGCATGCAGACGCCGCCGGAAAAGGCAGAAGTGCGGGAGGCAGTCAGATTGGGCAGCATAGGAATTCTCTACGTTTCGCCAGAGCAGGTTCGGAATAGCTCATTCAAACGAACCATTTTACAGCGGGAGATTGGCTGCTGGGTTTTCGACGAGGCACATTGCCTTTCCCAGTGGGGCCACGACTTCCGACCGGACTACGTCTATGTCGCACGATTCATCCGCGAACTTGCGGATGAGCAGCACGTCCCCGTGCCGCCGGTCCTGTGCGTGACGGCGACCGCGAAGGACGACGTGAAGAACGAGATCGCGCAGCACTTCAAGCACCAGCTCGGACACAACCTCGTTCTGCTCGACGGCGGCACGGGACGACAGAATTTGAGTTACCGCATCGAACAGGTCACCGAACACGAGAAGCCAGCGCGACTCCATGCGCTGCTTACCGAAAAGATCGGTGATGGTCTCGGTGCAGCCGTCGTCTTCGCGGCGACACGTAAGCGAGTGCAGGATTTTGCAACGCGCCTCGCCTCACCTCCTCACGGTTGGTCGTGCGCGGCGTTTCACGCGGGACTTTCGGCGGAAGAGAAGAAGACGATTCTCGACGACTTTCTTGCGGGCCGCCTCCAAGTGGTAGTGGCCACCAATGCCTTCGGAATGGGGATCGATAAACCGAACATCCGGCTCGTCGTTCATGTGGACACACCGGGCTCTTTAGAAAGCTACATCCAGGAAGCCGGCCGCGCAGGCCGAGACCAATATCCCGCAGAGTGCGTGCTGCTCTATAATCCCCAGGACCTTGAGACCCAGTTTGGCCTCTTATCATTGGCTCGGATTGAGAAGCGCGACATCGATCAGATATGGCGGGCAATCCTCCGCGCTGACCGGGACGACGGTAAGCCGGTTACGTTAACTGTCACAGAGATTCTGAATGAGTCGATGGAGTCCATGAGCTTCGCCGATGAAGACGAAGACCAGCGCGGATCAAAGGTCCGCACCGCGCTCGCCGTGCTGGAGAAACAGGGTTTCTTGGAACGCGACGAGAACCAGACAAAGGTGTTTCAGGCGCGGGCACTCGTCGCCGATGAAGAGGCCGCACGTGTGCGTATTAACCAATTGGATCTTCCGGAGAGTAAACGCGCCCTTTGGCTGGATGTCATCACGTTGCTGCTCAGCCAGAATCACGACGGTCAGGTGAGTTTGGATGATTTCGCTGAACTCGCGCGAATGAAGAATCTCTACGCGCAGATGCGCTCCGCCGCCTATTCGCGATTTAGCCCCTATGCGCCGGTGTTTCAGGTGCTTAATGAGATGGCGCAGCCGGAAGCCGGCCTAATCAGCAAGGATATGCTCTACAGTGCTCGGTTGCACGTTGGACGCACCGGCCATGCCGGTCAGATGCTAAATGCAGTCGCTGCCCGGGAGCACGATCTGATTGAGCTTCTGCGCGAAGAAGACCCGAATCCCGAGGGCTGGGTGCCGCTCGCCCTACGGAGTGTTAACCAACACCTCGTTTCGAAAGGGCACAAGAGTTTGCCGGATGATGTGATCCGCACTCTCAAGACCCTCGCCACCGATGGTCGAAAATTGGGACGACCAGCGGCGCTGCTGGAGATCGGATACACTGGACGAGATCATACGCCGGTTCGTGTTTCGGGATCTTGGGTCGAAATTTTGGATCTGTCGGCGGTGCGCAACAATGCTGGGGCTGTGCTCATCGATCTTCTCTTGGCGAAGGCGAAGACAAAGCCGGAGACCGAGACGACGCTCGCGCTCGTTGAGTTCGGCGAAGCAGAGGTAATCGAAGCCTTCCGCACCGACATCGAGCTAAACCTCTCCTTAGTGCACGACGTGCCTGCTTTCATTCAGTATCTGTTGGTTTACCTGCATGACAACTCGATCATCGAGTTGAAGAACGGAAAGGCACTGATCTCTCAGGCGATGAGTCTGCGGGTGCTCGAAAAACGGAAAGGAAAACAAAGACGTCGCTTCACGAAAGGCGACTATGCTGCGTTGCTGGTCCACTATTCGGAAAAGATTTTCCAGATCCACGTCATGGGTGAGTATGCACGCATCGGTGTAGAACGGTTGGGAGCGCACCTGCGCTTGATTTCCGCATATTTCGAAATGGGCAAAGCCGCTTTCGCGGCTCGGTTTCTCCGCGAAACGCCGGAGGTCTATGAACGTGCCACCGGCCTCGACTCTTTCCGTAAAATCGTGGACGACCTACGCAACCCGGTGCAGCAAGCGATCGTCGCTGAGCCGGCCCACACGAACATGCTGGTTCTTGCCGGCCCCGGTTCCGGCAAGACTCGTGTCGTTGCTCATCGTTGCGCCTACCTCCTCCGCGTGGAGCGCGTTCGGGCGGATCGTATCCTCGTCGCTTGTTTCAACCGTCATGCCGCCCTTCAGTTGCGCCGCCATATCTTTCGTCTGGTCGGCAAGGACGCCTACGGTGTGATGATCCAAACCTATCACGGTCTCGCACTTCGTCTTCTTGGCCGGAGCTTGGCCGGGGCCGCTGATGGCGAAGAGCTGCCCGATTTCAGTCGTATTCTCGAAGAGGCAACCGAGCTGCTGACGGGTAAACAGGAGAGTGGAAGTGTGCAAGGCGAAGAAAGTCGCGACCGGATACTTGCTGGATTTTCGCACATCCTTGTGGACGAGTATCAAGACGTGGACGAACGAGAGTATGCGTTCATCTCTGCAATCGCCGGCCGCAGGGAATCTGATGAAGACAGAAAACTCGCCATCATGGCCGTCGGCGATGACGACCAATCGATCTACGGCTTCAAGGGTGCCAATGTGAGGTTTATTAGGCGTTTTCAGGAGGACTACCAAGCGCGTGAACATTATCTGACCGAGAACTATCGATCGACCAAAGCGATCATTACTGTCGCGAATCGCCTAATTGCGAGGAACAGCGATAGGATGAAAATTGCCCATGCCATTCGGATAAACCGCACCCGCGACTCGGATCCAACGGGGGGGCGTTGGGAGACGCTCGATCCGCTTCTTCACGGCAAGGTTCAGCGTGTCGTGGTGTCAGATGCGCGTCGACAAGCGGAGTTTGTTGCCGCTGAAATCGGAAGGCTGGCAGCCATCGATCCGAAGCAGGGACTCGGCTCCTTCGCAGTCCTTGCCCGCACACGGGATGACCTTGTGACAATTCGAGCGGCGCTGGATGACGCGGGTATTCCAGTTGATTGGCGGGCGGACGATGAGATGCCTGTTTCTCCATTCAGGATTCGAGAAGTGCACGCTTGGCTCGATCTCCTTGAATCATCGAAACACGAATCCTGGACCGCATCCACCGCCCAGACTCGACTCACTGCACTCCGTAGCGAGGCCGCCAACAACCGCTGGTGGAGATTCCTCGACGATATCTTGTCGGAGTGGGCGGGCGAAGCTGGTGAGGCAGAGGTTCCCACCACGCTGGTGAGAGAATTCTTTTTCGAAGCCATTGCGGAAAGACGGCGTCACCACCGCACTGGAGATGGTGTCATTCTCGTCACAACTCACAAAGCAAAGGGACTCGAATTTCCACACGTGTTCGTCGCGGATGGCGGTTGGCGCGCTTCGTTAGACCGTGCGCAAACCGAAGAGGAGAGGCGAGTCTACTATGTGGCCGCCACGCGAGCTCGGGAGACACTGACGATCATGGTGCGCAAAGATCGCCGCACCCCGTTCGCCGAGGAGATCGTCGGCGGGGAAGTGATCGATCGAACGCCTCGCGAAAGCCAGACTGGCACAATTCACGTTGAAGCACGTAAGTATGCCGTCATCGATCCCAAAGAGCTTTTTCTCAGCTACGCAGCGAGCATGCCCGTAAACAGCGCCGTGCAGTCGGAGATTCGTAAGACGAACGTTGGTGATTCAGTTCGTCTCGTCGCGGAAGGGAAGTGGATTCACATCCAAACCGCAGCTCACGTTTCGATCGCGGCGCTGTCTGAAGCGGGGCGGAAAGAATGGGCTCCACGCCTCAACTCTGTGCGCTCGGCGACAGTGACGGCTATGGTCCGCCGCACCGTCGAGCAAGGGGGAGAAGCCTACCGGGTAAAGGCACAAGTTGCAGAATGGGAATATCCTGTGGTTGAGGTCTGCTGGACAAACCCGCAGGATGCGGAACCTTGAGTAATCAGGGAAAATCAGATCAAAAGGCTGCACGGCTCACCCACTTGCTCAACTGATCAACAGCAACCGCGGTGGCTGGCCGGGGAGATTCTCGGGGGCGCGGTGGATGCACGGCGGCACAGGACAGCCGGGATGGGCGATGGCGATCCGCCAGAGGTTGCCGGTGCCAAACGAATACGGCTGTGCGCC